>NZ_BAAJAO010000006.1:0-147220 GCF_057554405.1 Rosettibacter sp. KY25
AATCCACCAAAAACCGCCGCCCTTTAAAACTTATCTACCACGAATCTTTCTCTTCCAAACATGATGCTTTGATGAGAGAAAAATTTTTTAAGTCCGGTCAGGGCAGAGCTTTTCTCGATTCTAATAATCTTTTGATGTGGAATTATCTTTTTAGTAAATAGAATTCTTAGAAATTGTTGTATTAGTTCTTGAAGTTAATTTCTTAAATAATCTTAATTATTCTTTAACATTTCTTCATTTATAATTTCATAACAATGTTCCACTTTTTCATTTTGATCTTTTGTCAATTTCATTTTCTTTAATTCATTTAATTCAGCAGATGCTTCGTTAAGTAAATGCAATTCTATCATAAGATTAACAAAAAATAATCTATCATCGATTCTTGTTTTTGTATCTGGATATTTTCTATAAGTTTCCTTTGCAAGCAATATTGCTGATTCTTTGTAGCCATTAATTGCAAGCTGCTTGGCACCATTTAATTTTTTAACTCCTAAATCACTGAATATAATTTTATTACTGTTCACACTTTCTACTTTTTCACCATAGACTGCAGTATTTCTTCTTGAATTATCCTCTTTAATTTTTGGAACATTCCTTATTTCTTCCATTGCTAATGCTAAGAGCAGCTCATTCAATGATAATCTTTTTATGTTATTAATATTTAATGCAGAATTGCTTTGGAGTATAAATCTAACCCCATTGTTATTTAGCTGAACAAGAGATTTTTCACCAGTAGAAATTAAATCACTCCCTTTTAATACTTGACCAACTTTTACTTTTGTCCATTCTTCATTTAATCCTATCAATGCTTGAACATTACCACTTACTTTTTCAACTACAAATGATTGAGCATATATTGATGTTATTGATATAAAAATTAAAAATATCTTTTTCATACTCACCTCCTAATAAATATCGATGATAGTTACTTTGCCATTCGATAAACCATATTCTTCTATTGCTTCTTTATTAAATTTTTCTGCTGCTATATTCCAAGCTGTATCAAAATCTTTTAAGCATGTTGTTTCAACAGGAATCCAGATTTCATCTTTCCCATCAGTATTTCTTCTTATTACAATTTTTGAATCATTATTTGTAATTAAATTCATCTGTAAAGGAGAAAGATTTGTGTTAATCAATAAATTAACATGACTAATCCCATCTGGATTTTTGTAATCAACAAATGCTGTTTGAATTCCTATGCTTTCAAGTAATGAAGCAAAACAAACACTCAAGTCGTCGCAATCCCCTCCTTTTAGTTTTATAGTTTCATTTGGGAATTGAACATGTTCGACGCTTGCTCTTGGATCAGCAACATAATTCATTTCTTTAATAAAATTTTCAAAAAGGATTTTTACTTGATTAAAAATCAAAAGCTGGGAATTAATTGTATCTAAATAATTCTTAAAAGATTGTAAAATATTTTTCGAATAATTACTTGAAAATTCAAAATCACTTCTTACAAAGTATGAAAGATTAGAAACAGTACCATCCCAGCTGTTTTTATCATTTATTAAAATAGGCTTTTGAATTTTATCGTCTGGTTCTAAATCATCAACACTAACAAAAAATTCTGCCTGAGAAACTTCTCTCTTTGTAATCAAAGAATTATTTATAAAAATATAATAAGGCACTTCTACTGTATCGTAAGGAAGAAGTTTGACATCTGGCGAATAAACTACTTCATCATTAATTATTTTGATTAAACAAGAAGGTCTCACTTCAATTATCTTGTTGGTAAGATTTACAACCTTTCCTATTGCAAATGGTTTGTGCATAAATATATCATTGAGAGTTGGATAAATATCGTCCTTAATATCAACATCAATTAATTTAATTTGTTTTTCTCTTGTTAAGCTCAACGAAAAATTTATGGTCAAAAATACTTTATCATTGCTGTAAGAATTATTTGAAATGCTGTGTATTCCATATTTAATCATATCATCAATAGATTGCACTTTACTTCTGTTCGAAAAATATTTCACCCCACTTAATGTAATACTGAAAAAATTAGTTGAATAATTTAACGATGGTGTAAATCCTGCAATAAATGGTTTTTGATATCTATCATGAAAAATTAGACTGCCAATTGTTAAAAATCCTCTGAATAGTTTTGTAGAGAAATTAAATCCTGTATAGTAAGAACCATATGTTTCGTATCCAGCAGCTATATTGAATTGGTTTAAGGGAGAAATAAAAAGTTTTGCTGTAAAACCTTTGTTTCGTTTTAAGGAATAGATGTCAGTCAAATAATTTTGTTTAGATTCTTCTGAGAGAAATAAATTATTTGAAAAGATTGAAATCATAAAATCAGGATGAGGTAAAAATGTCAATCCAATATCTCCTACCCAAAAATTACTTTCAGTAATTTCATCTTTAACAGAAATATAATTGACAGAATCAGTATAAAATAAAATTGGTTTTTCTTCTGTAAATTCTTGAGAAAAATATCTTAAAGAAAATCCAAGAGAAAAAGATTGAGAAAAGTTAAATGCATAACCCATTCCAAATTTTTCTTCATAATTTAGTTTGGTTTTTAATTGAGCAACGCTGTCAGGAAGTTGAATATTCATTCCACTCTTAATTATAAACTGTTGAGATATTCCAGGTGAATATCTAACATAAAAATAATGTGAATTAATTCTTTTAGAGAATGAAATTGAATAAATGTTGTTGTTCATACCTTCATTGTATACACTGCTGAATGTTGTAGAAAGCTCCATATCTTTAGTAAGATTATAATTGGAAACATTACTTTCTAAACTGTTCAGACGGAAACGAGAATTAAATTTTGAAGAAGTATTACCAAAGTAATCGAGAGAAATCTGGCAATAAGCAGATTTTGTAAAAGTTAAACTTAATATCATAATTATAAAAGCTGTTTTATGGTATTTCAATTTTGATGTTATGGATGCTTTGTGCAACAATGTATGTATCATCAAGAATAATATTGTTTATTTGTTTTTCATATTTCCTGATAAAACTAATAATTAAAAACTTATTTTGTGGTGTAATAATATTTTCCAGAATACTGTATGGCAATTTAATTTTTCCAATTTCATTACCTTTTAATTTCAGCAGTGGCTCTGTGTCATTAGAATTCTGTCTAAATCTTGCAATTATTATTTCAACATTATCATCTAATTTTTTATTCCATTCTAAAATTAAATTCAAATTTTTTCTTAATCTGTTTCCTTCAAAACTAACTTTACCAATAATTTCCGGTGGTATTACTACATCAAATTGAGTGAAAGAATTTCTATCTGCTACAACTTTAATATTAACCTTAGAAGAAAATGGGAAACTATGCATTTGACCATTCTTCATCATTCTTTGTTTAATAAAATATTTTATGCCTAAGACTGTATCTCTAACCATCATTCCATCAACAAAACGAATCATATTAGGAATTTTAACAGCTTCATAATTATCAAACTTGACTGAAGAAAAATCCTTTGATTTATAACCAATCAATTTGCCGTTCTTAACTTTTATTGGTTTTGATTTATCATTAAATATCGCATAATAATAACCTTCACTTTGTATCATTCCATAATTTGTATTTCTTACACCTGTTATATTTATAATTGCGCTTTTGCTTAAAAATGGATTAACAACACCTGTAGTATCATAGCCTGATGAGTTTAGATTTGCATCATTATCGCTTTGTGCTGGTTCAATTTGAATATTATTTTCTGATTGATTATCAAAAATCAATTCAGTTGGTGAGGGTTCACCACATGAAATTACAAACAGCATTATGTTAAAACACAACAAAATTTTAAAAGGCGGAAATAAAATTCCGCCTTTGTTATTTAATAACATATGGTATGCCCCAAGTTTTTTCTTCTACCGTGTAATCTGTATCTGTAACAGATTTATCCGGCAATAAATTAATTACTGCATGCATAAATCCAGGATGTAAGTGAGTTAACCATGTTTTTTCATAAGTTCTAATGTAATATGTTCCATCAAACTGAGTGTCTTTTAATTCTAATTTTTCTTTTGTTCTATACATTCCTACGCCAGCCATTGCTCCATGTGTAATTGTAACTAAATCAGGTTTCTCGTAAATGCTTTTTACTTCCAATGTTACAGTAACTGGCTGCTTTCGACCAAAGAATGGGATTAAATCATTCATTCTTACTTTTACTTTATTCTGCCCATGTCGATTTGTACCTGTAGTATCAGTTCCTAATGCATATCCTTTTCTTCCAAAATCAAAGAAAAATTCATTTGGAGAAGTAATTGTTATCGATTTGCCATCAAGTGTGGTAAGAGTGAGCTTAGTAATTTCAATATTATTTGTTTCTGTTCCTCCTTCGGGGAGTGATGAGCCTACAATTTTCCAATCAACAAGATTATCGCCTGTGCTGTCAACCTTAGCATATTTTATAATTCGAGTAATTGTAGAAGTAAATGGTTTCTTAACTATTGTATCGGGGATGACGCGTTTGTCATTTTCATTAAATGAACCCATAATAATTAATTCACCTTTGAACTTGAGTGTTAATTTGCCTACTGCTGTATCTGCTCCATAGTCAATTTGTAAATCACGGTCTACAAGATTAACAATCTGACCAATTTTAATCGGGTAAATTGTTTTGCTTAATTGACCAGCAAGGCTCATTGCCTGCTCTTCATTATAATTTGGAACGAAAGAATTTAATACTTCATCCGAATAAGTAATTTTTTCTAATGCTGATTTTATTGCTGCGGAAGATTCTGGTTCTGTAATGAAATTTTTATCTTCACATGCAGTAATTAGAATAAGACCTAAAATTAAAAATAAAGCACTAATTGATGATTTTAACTGTTTCATAAATCCTCCATTATGGTTGATTGTTTTAATGGAGATTTCATTTTCTGTGCCAACTTAATTTCTTAAAAAAAGAATAAAATTTGCATACTTCACAATTCTAAAATGCCTGGAAAATATCATCAAAATGCCTGGAAAAAATAAATTAGTCATTTGATTTTTCAATAAAATATTTAATTGTTTCATCTAAATAAGTATGATATCTGACAGGTAAATTTTTGTATTTAGATGCAAGTTTATTTTTAATAGTTGAGAAATCATGATTTTTTATATCAACCAAATCTTTCTTAATATTTTCTAAATATGTCAACACTTTAGATTTTACTTTTTCCTGTACATCTTTATCGTCAGTATGAGCAATTATTTTGACTGTCTCTTCCAAATTGAAATTTGTATTAACAAATATTTTAAAAAATATTCCCCTGAAATTTTCGGATACAATTGTTCGGCTTAAGTTGCCTAATTCCTTTGCTGTTTGAACAATTGAAGAATGAGAAAACTTTTTCTCTCGCAAAGTATTTAGAATAATGTTTTCAAAATCAGATTTTTCAATATTGCGATATTCTTCCGGCAAATCTTTTAATGTAATGTTTGTTCTATTTTCTGACTTCGCAAATATTACCATTCGTTTTATGAGTGACTCTAATTCTCGAACATTTCCTTTCCATTCATTACGAATTAAATTTTCCATTACTGCTTTTGATATTTTGAGCGATTCATCTTCTCTTCGAACAAAATAATTTGCAAGAACTTCAATATCTTCTTTTCTATCTCTTAAAGGTGGGATGTTGATTCTTATAACATTTAATCGATAAAAAAGGTCTTCTCGAAATTTTTTTTGCTTAACTAATTCATCAATATTTTTGTTAGTTGCAGCAATTATTCTAACATTTGTGTGTTTAACTTCTGAAGAACCAACACTTTCAAAATCCCCAAACTGAATAACTCTCAAAAGTTTTGCTTGAAAATTATCGCTTGTTTCTGCAATCTCATCAAGAAAAATTGTACCACCATCAGCAATTTCGAATCTTCCTTTTTTATCCTGATAGGCATTTGTAAAAGCTCCTTTTACATGACCGAATAATTCGCTCTCAAGCAACGATTCAGTTAATGCCGCACAATTTACTGCAACAAATTTTTTATCTTTTCGATTACTTAAATTATGAATTGCACGGGCTACTAATTCTTTTCCACTTCCACTTTCACCAAGTATTAACACAGTAGCATCTGTTGGGGCAACTTTTTCAATTAACTTAATAATTTTATTCATCTTTTCACTTGCATAAACAATACCTTCAAAAATTTTTATTTTATTTTCAGAAGATTCTATCTCAGTTTCATCATTGTATCTTTTAAGCTGCTCTATTTCTTCTTTAAGTTTGTTTATCTTTTCAATTAAATGAATATCTGAATCACTTTGAAGTCTTTCCTTCTCTTTTTGAAGTTCCAGTAATAATTGTTCTTTATTTTTCAATGCATACCTTAATGCAGTAATTTCCTTAGAAGTTTCATCAAGTTCTGTTTTGCTTTTAATGAAATAAAATATGCCTTCTGTCAAGAACAACAAGAAAGCAGGAACAATAACCAGAGCATAATTATTTTCTACATAATAAAAATTGAACAAAGCATACGAGAACAAAAGATAAGTTATCAATACAATTAATTCGATTTCTAAATGAGGCTTTTTCAATTTTATATGAGAAACAATGACAAGAATCAAAATAAAAATTACTGAGATAAAATTTCCTTTTTGATAAATGAGCATTCTTCCTGTTAAAATATTGTCAAGAACAATTGCATGGAAACCCACACCAGGAAGTTCATCATCATAAAATGTTGAGATTGTTTTTGCAATGGCTGCATCACTTACACCTATAATTACGATTTTATCATAAAAATTTCTGGCAAAATTTTTATCATTCTCTGCCAATTCGAAAAATTCAAGCAGAGAATATGATTTAAAATTTTTCCATGATGTATAAAAATTAACCTTAATCAAATCTTTCTTATTCAAAAATTTATTGCCAGCAAGCTGAAGAGCAAATGCCTTTTCGCTTTTATTGCCAATGTAAATTTCGGACGGTACATAAATTCCATCTTTAGCAATGTAGTTGATATGTCCTGATAATAATTGTGGTAAATCAATTTTGGGCTGAGAATAAATTAAAGTATCATGTTGATAAATCTCGCCAGTTTTACTTTGGTTTGTAACAATTGAAGAAAGAACAACTCTTCCTGATTTCAATAATTCTTCTTTCAGCAAATCATTATAAATTGATTGAATGGCTAAGTTATTCGAAAGCAAAACTTCTATTCCAATTTTCTTGACATTGAATTGAGTAAGTTTGTTAATCAATAAAGCATAATAACTTCGCTTTAGAGGCCAGCCGCCCAATCTTTCAATATCAGTGCTGTTAATATGAATAATTACAATTGAGCTATCAGGATTCTTCTTTGCACTAAACAATCTTATAATATTTTCTGTTTGAGAATTTATGCTATCTCTCAGAGAACTAAAAATAATTATCAAAATTAAACCTGATATTACTGCAAAAAGCTTAATTCGATTTTCATAAAAAATTATTTTTTGAATCTTTTTCATAATTAGTATAACTTTTAGTATGTGTATATGTTTAATTTACAAAAAATAAAGTAAAGGAATTGTTATGAAGTTTACAATTAATGGTTTATCGGTAAATACATTTGGAAAGCCTGAAAATAAACCAATTATTTTTATTCATGGCTTTCCTTTGGATTTCACAATGTGGCAAAATCAAATTGATGTATTAAAAGAAGATTATTACTGCATAGCATACGATGTTCGCGGACTTGGAGAAAGTTATGTTGGTGATGGACAATATACTATGGAATTTTATGTTGAAGATTTATTCTCAATCATTGAAGGATTACAACTGCAAAAACCAGCCTTATGTGGTTTATCCATGGGCGGATATATTGGTTTAAGAGCAGCTGAAAGAAATCAAGAATTATTCGGTGCGTTAATATTGTGCGACACAAAAGCCGATGCAGATGATAATGCGGCAAAATTAAAACGCTCTTCAAATATCAACATGATTAATACAGAAGGAATAAAAAAATTCATTGATAATTTTATTCCAAATTGTTTAGCAGATGAAACAATCGAAGAGCAAAAAGAATTGTTTGATTCTATACTTAATAAATCATATCAACATAATCCAACTGGCGTTAAAGGAGCAATTTTAGCAATAATGAGCAGAACAGATACATCATCTTTCTTACCTCAAATAAAAATTCCAACATTAATTTTATGCGGTTCGTTTGATAAACTAACTCCACCGCAGGTTATGCGTTCTATGTCAGAAAAAATTCCTGATTCTGAATTTGCAATAATTCCAAGAGCAGGACATTTTTCACCGCTCGAAAATCCAGAAGCTGTAAATGATTTAATTAAAGGATTTTTAAAAAGAAAGTTCTAAGCTTATTCAATAAATTTTATTGACAGAATTAAATTTTCTTAATCAATAAAATTTTACATCGTAGCTTTTCAAGGTTCCGTTTTCATAAATAAACTTTGCACTAAAAAATTTTTCCTGAAAAAGCCAGGGAATAAATATTCTATCGCCTTCCCATAAATTCAATTCTAATAGTTTATTATTTGGAATCCATTTTAAGATTCCCTCGTGAGAATCAATTAATTTACCCTCAAACTCTTTTGCAGTAAACAGAAAAACGTACCAATCTTTTTTGCCATCAAACATTGGAAATGTAATGAATCCATGAAGTTTAGGATTTTTAATCAGTAATCCTGATTCTTCTTTAACTTCTCTTATTACACATTCTTCCGGTGTTTCTCCGTGTTCAAATTTTCCACCAAGTCCATTCCATTTACCTTCATGAACATCATTCTTTTTTTTAATTCTATGAAGCATTAAAGTTTTATCGTTATGGATTACATAACACAAAGTAGCAAGCTGCATATTTCATCCTAAAATTTTTGAATATTGATTTAAGAAATTGTTTCGGCAAGAATGGCAGAAATTTCATCGAGTTCATCAAGAAACCACTTTACTTTTTCTGGATTTGCTCTTTTGCTGTCTCTTACAAGAGCAAGCCACAATTTACATTCGTTAGCAAATTTAAGAGATGCAATTGTGTAATTGTTCAAATCTTTTTTTGTAGATGCAGCAGTAGCTTCGATATAATTGCTTATTACACTTGTTCCGCTGCTGAAAAGTTCATCACCAATTCTTTGTGACACATTATCTTTAGGAAGCTGGTCAATAAACTCAATTAATTTTAATGTGAAGAAGTAAAGTCTTTTTCTAAATTCCCCTTTTGATAATTCTTTTGCCAAATCAATACCACGTTATTAATCAGTGTTCATTGCAAGATAAGGATTTTTTAACAGATAATTTTTAACATAATCTTCTACACCCTGCTGAACATTCATGATTGGTTTATCATATCCTGCTTTTCTAAGTTTTGTCAAATTTGCTTCTGTGAAATATTGATATCTATCCCGAATCTCAACAGGCATATCGACAAATTCAATATTTACAGGTTTTTCTAATGCATTAAATAAAGCAGTAACAAGTTCAATCCATGTTTGAGCTTTTCCTGTTCCAACATTATAAATTCCATTTTTTTCTTTATTCTCAAGGAAATAAAGAGTTATATCAACTGCATCTTTAACATAAATAAAATCTCTTTTTTGCTCGCCATCTTTATAATCACTTTTGTATGATTTGAACAATTGTACTTTCCCTGTATCTCTAATCTGTTCAAAAGCTTTATGAACAACACTTCTCATATCCCCTTTGTGATATTCATTTGGTCCATACACATTGAAATATTTTAATCCAACTACTTTATTCAACAAACCATTTCTCTTAATCCATAAATCAAAAACATGTTTTGAATATCCATACATATTTAATGGTCTCAATTTTTCAAGTTGTTTTTCATCGTCGTCATAACCTTGCGAACCATCACCATAAGTTGCAGCAGAAGAAGCATAAATAAATCTTATTCCATGTTTTACAGAATAAAGAGCTAAATCTTTTGAATAAAGGAAATTATTATTCATTAAGAAATCTGCATCTTTTTCAGTAGTAGAAGAACAGGCGCCAAGATGAATGATAGAAGATATTTTGAAGGGTACAAAATCTGCTCTTACTAAATCTATAAATTTCCATTTGTGATAATAATCCTCATACTTAAGCCCATTCAGATTTTTCCATTTATCATCTTTGCCAAGTTCATCTACAATAATAATTTTATCAATTCCCATTTTATTTAATTTCCATACAACTGCGCTTCCAATAAATCCAGCGCCACCAGTAACTACTATCATAAACTTCTCTTTTATTTATTATATTTGAACGAAAATTAATCATTATCATTGATTAATAAAAATATTCTTTGATTCAATTAAGAAAGGATTATATGAATAACCTTGAACTTCTAACAAAAATATTAAATGATAGAATTATGGTACTTGATGGTGCAATGGGCACTATGATTCAACGTTACAAACTAAGTGAGAAAGATTTTAGAGGTGATAGATTTAAAAATCATCCTACAGATTTAAAAGGAAACAACGATATTCTTGTATTAACTCAACCAGAAATTATAAAAGAAATTCATCGCTCCTATCTTGAAGCTGATGCAGATATAATAGAAACAAATACTTTTAATGCAACAAAAATTTCACAAGCAGATTACAAAACAGAAGATTTGGTTTATGAAATTAATTTTAATGCAGCAAGAATTGCTAAAGAAGTTGCTTTAGAGTTTACGAAAAAAAATCCTAATAAACCTCGTTTTGTTGCTGGTGCACTCGGTCCAACTAATAAAACACTATCAATTTCTCCTGATGTAAACGACCCAAGTTTTCGTGCTGTAACATTTGATGAAGTAAAAGAAGCTTATAAAGAACAAGCACGAGGATTAATTGATGGAGGAGCAGATGTTCTTCTTCTTGAAACTATTTTCGATACTCTGAATGCTAAAGCAGCTTTGTTCGGAATTATGGAATTGTGCGATGAATTAAATCTTCAGATTCCAATTATGATTTCCGGAACAATTGTAGACATGAGTGGAAGAACTTTATCAGGACAAACTACCGAAGCATTCTGGATTTCAATTTCTCACACAAAAAATTTGTTAAGTGTTGGATTAAATTGTTCTTTAGGACCAGCTCAAATGCGACCATTTATTTCTGAGCTTTCACAAATAGCAAATGTTTATGTAAGCTTATATCCCAATGCAGGATTACCAAATGAATTTGGAGAATATGATGAATCACCAGATTCGATGGCAAAAGTTCTTGAAGAATTTGCAAAAGAAGGATTCTTTAACATCGTTGGCGGCTGCTGTGGAACAACTCCAGAACACATTAAAACTTTTGCAGAAATAGCAAAAAAATATCCTCCGCGAAAAATTCCAGAAGTTGAACCTTATTTGAGACTAAGCGGGCTAGAACCTCTTGTATTTCGTCCAGATACAAATTTTGTAAATATTGGGGAAAGAACAAATGTAACCGGTTCAAAGAAATTTGCACGACTCATAAAAGAAAATAAATTTGAAGAAGCCTTATCCGTTGCAAGAGAACAGGTAGAAAATGGTGCTCAGATGATTGACATTAACATGGATGAAGCAATGATTAATTCAGAAGAAGCAATGACAAAATTTTTAAAGTATATAGCATCTGAACCTGATATTGCAAAAGTTCCAATAATGATTGATTCATCAAAATGGAGTGTGATAGAAGCTGGACTAAAATGCCTTCAAGGAAAAGGAGTTGTTAATTCAATTTCATTAAAAGAAGGAGAAGAAGTTTTTAAAGAAAGAGCAAAGAAAATATTAAGATACGGAGCAGCTGTTGTTGTGATGGCTTTTGATGAAGAGGGTCAGGCAGATACTTTTGAAAGAAAAATTAAAATTTGCCAAAGAGCTTACAAAATACTAACCGAAGAAGTAGGCTTCCCGCCTCAGGATATAATTTTTGACCCAAATATTTTTGCAATTGCTACAGGAATAGAGGAACACAATCTATATGCAATAAACTTTATTGAAGCAACAAGATGGATTAAAAAAAATCTTCCCTATAGCAAAGTAAGCGGTGGTGTCAGCAATATTTCATTCTCTTTCAGAGGAAATGATATTATTAGAGAAGCTATTCATTCTGCTTTTCTTTATCATGCAATCGAAGCAGGAATGGACATGGGAATTGTTAATGCTGGTCAATTAGCAGTTTATGAAGAAATTCCAAAAGACTTACTCGAGAGAGTTGAAGATGTTCTCTTTAACAGAAGACCCGATGCAACCGAAAGATTAATTGAATATGCAAATTCTATTAACAAAGATTCAAAAAAAGAAATTATCAATGAAGGCTGGAGAAATAATACAGTAGAAGAAAGATTGAAACACTCAATTATAAACGGCATTGTTGACTTCATCGAAACTGATATTGAAGAAGCAAGAAAAAAATATTCTAATCCTCTTGAAATTATTGAAGGACCTCTCATGGAAGGAATGAACATCGTTGGTGATTTGTTTGGTTCTGGAAAAATGTTTTTGCCGCAGGTGGTCAAAAGCGCAAGAGTAATGAAAAAAGCTGTTGCATATTTAATTCCTTACATTGAACAAACTAAAATTAATTCTGAAGGAAATAAAACTTCAGGAACAATATTATTAGCTACAGTAAAAGGGGATGTTCATGATATTGGGAAAAATATTGTTGGAGTTGTTCTAAGCTGTAACAATTATACAGTAATTGATTTAGGAGTAATGGTTCCATCTGATAAAATTTTATCAACTGCTGTTGAAAAAAATGTGGATATAATTGGCTTAAGCGGATTAATTACACCTTCACTTGATGAAATGGTTCATGTAGCTAAAGAAATGGAAAGAATAGGTTTGAAAATCCCTTTGTTGATTGGCGGTGCAACAACATCAAGAATTCATACTGCTGTTAAAATTGCTCCAAATTATTCCAATGCAACAATTCATGTGCTTGACGCATCTCGAAGCGTTGGCGTTGTAAGCAATCTGCTAAACAAAGAAACAAAAGATAAATTTATACAGGAAATCAAAAATGAATATGAAAGATTACGAGAATCTCACAGCAAAAAACAAATTGAAAAAGAATTTTTAACAATTGACCAGGCAAGAAAAAATAAACTTGTTTTAGATTGGAATAACTACAAAGTAAAAAGACCAAATAAATTAGGCATTACAATTTTTCATAATTATCCTCTCGATGAAATAAAAAATTATATTGATTGGACTCCATTCTTTCAGGTGTGGGAACTTAAGGGTCGTTATCCAAAAATTTTTGAGAATGAAAATTATGGAAACGAAGCAAAAAAAATTTTTGATGATGCAAATAAACTTCTATACAAAATAATCTCTGAAAATTTATTAAAAGCTAATGGAATTGTTGGATTGTTTCCTGCTAATTCAATTGATGATGATATTGAAATTTACACAGATGAATCAAGAACTGGAATTCTTGCAATACTTCATACATTAAGACAGCAGACAATAAAATCAAAAGGTATTCCTAACATTGCACTTTCAGATTTTATTGCTCCTAAAGAAAGTAATGTTAAAGATTATATTGGAGCTTTTGCTGTTACAGCTGGATTAGGAATAGAAAATTTAATTGATAAATTTACTAATGAACATGATGAATACAATGTAATTATGGTTAAAGCATTAGCAGACAGACTTGCAGAAGCATTTGCAGAATTATTGCATGAAAAAGTTCGCAAAGAACTATGGGGCTATTCACCTGATGAAAAATTCTCGAACGAAGAATTAATTGAAGAAAAATATCAGGGTATTCGTCCTGCACCAGGTTATCCTGCACAACCTGACCACACAGAAAAAATCACTATCTGGAAAATTCTTGATGTGGAAAAAAATGTTCAGATTAAATTAACAGAAAGTTTGGCTATGTATCCTGCAGCATCTGTTTGCGGTTTATATATTGCACATCCAGAAGCAAAATATTTTAATGTAGGAAAAATCGGCAAAGACCAAGTTTTGGATTATCACAAGCGAAAAGGAATCAGCATGAAAGAAGCAGAAAAATGGCTGCGCCCAATTTTAAATTATTCAGAATCTGATGAGTAAAGCGAGGTAATAATGAATTTTAAAAATGAACTTGAAAAACTTTTTCATAAATGGTCAAAGCAGAATGTTAAATCGATAACTCAAATTACAGGTTCTGGTTCGAATAGAAAATATTTTAGAATTATTGGAGATAATAAAATCGCAATTGGAGTATTCAACGAAAACAAAAAAGAAAACAGAGCTTTCATCTATCTGACAAAACATTTTGCCAAACACAGTTTGAATGTCCCCAAAATTTTATCTTCAAAATTAAGTGATAACATTTACCTGCTCGAAGATTTAGGTGATACAACATTATTTAACTATCTAAATTCAAGACGAGAAGACAATAAATTTTCTAATGATGTAATTACTTTTTATAAAAGAGCAATTGATGAACTCCCAAAATTTCAAGTCAGAGCTCGTGTTAATCTTGATTTTTCAGTTTGTTATCCACGCTCAGCTTTTGATTATCAATCTATCATGTGGGACTTAAACTATTTCAAATATTACTTTGCCAAAGCATTTGAAATTAATTTTGATGAACAAAAACTTGAAGATGATTTTCACACACTTACAAAGTTCCTTCTTGCTGCCGATTCAAATTATTTCATGTATCGAGATTTTAATTCCCGCAACATAATGATAAAAAATGATGAACTTTATTTTATTGATTATCAAGGAGGCAGAAAAGGAGCACTTCAATATGACATTGCCTCTTTACTTTTTGACTCAAAAGCAAACATTCCAGCAAAACTACGCAATGAATTTCTTGATTATTATTTGAATGCTGTAAATCGAATTAAAAAAATTAACAACAAAGAATTTCTAAAATATTATGATGCATTTGTTCTAATTAGAATTTTACAAATGCTCGGAGCTTATGGTTATCGCGGTCTTTTCGAAGGAAAATCTCATTTCATTCAAAGTATTCCTTATGCGATTAAAAACCTTGAATTCATTTTAAATAAAATAAAAATTAAAATTCCAGAATTATTTTCTATCTTAAATCAATTAGTAAAATTAAATGAAATAAAATATTTCGAATGGAATAAATCCGAAAAGCTTACTGTCAGAATAAACAGCTTTTCATACAAAGAAAAAATTCCAATTGATGTTTCAGGAAATGGAGGTGGATATGTTTTCGACTGCCGCGCAGTTCCAAATCCGGGAAAATTAGAAGAGTTCAAAAATCTTACAGGGCAGGACAAAGCAGTTAAAAATTTTCTTGATTCAATGCCTGAAGCACAAAAATTTTTGTCGAATGTAATCAACATTGTAACTCAATCAATCGAAAATTACATTTCTAGAGACTGGAAAGATTTAATGATAAATTTTGGATGTACTGGAGGGCAACACCGTTCTGTTTACTTCGCAGAAAAATTAGCTGAGTATCTTTCTTCAAGATATGATATTGAAGTAAAAGTAAATCACTTACAACTTTTCAAAAACAATAAATCATGAAAGCATTTATTCTTGCTGCTGGACTTGGAACAAGATTAAAACCATTAACTGATACAAAACCAAAAGCATTAATCGAATTAAACGGCATTCCTCTGCTTGAAATAATAATCAAAAGATTAATCAAGTTTGGCTTCGATAAAATAATTATTAATGTTCATCATCTTGCAGAGCAAATAATTGATTTTATTGAGAAGAAAAAATTTGAAGCTGAGATTCATATTTCTGATGAAAGAGATTTACTTCTTGATACCGGAGGCGGATTAAAAAAAGCATCATATTTTTTTGATGATGACATTCCATTCCTCATTCACAATGTTGATATTTTAAGCGACATTGACCTTAAAGATTTTTATGAATATCATAAAAAACAAAATGCAATTGCTACGATTGCAGTTCAAAAAAGAAAATCATCAAGATATTTTCTATTTGACAACGAAAACAATTTATGCGGCTGGAAAAATTCAAAAACTTCGGATGTCAAAATAATTCGCAACACATCAAGTTCATTGAATGAATTTGCATTCAGCGGAATTCATGTTGTAAATCCAGATATTTTCAAATATTTCCCAAGTAATGATGTTTTTTCAATAATTGATTTTTATCTTGCAGTTGCTGTAGAAAAAAGAATTACATTTTATGACCACAGCAATAGTTTCTTTTTCGATTTGGGCAAAAAAGAAAATTTACAGCAGGCAGAAATATTTCTATCATCATCAAATTTTCTTGAGGAGCTGATATGAAAAAAAGATTTTTACTTTTATTCTTTTTTATCTTTTCTCTTCTTAATGCACAAGGCATTGAATGGATAAAAGAAAATTATTCTAAGAAAGAATACAGAATCCCTATGCGTGATGGAATTAAACTTTTTACTGCTGTTTATACACCAAAAGATACGACGAAAGATTATCCTATCTTAATGCTAAGAACTCCTTACACAGTTTCTCCATATGGAGAAGATAATTATCCTCAAACATTAGGACCGAATGAAGATTTTGCAAAAGATGGATACATTTTTGTTTATCAGGATGTCCGCGGAAAATTTATGAGTGAAGGTGAATATGACAACATGCGTCCATATATCCCAAATAAAAAAAACAAAAATGATGTTGATGAAACAACTGATACTTACGATACAATTGATTGGCTGATTAAGAATATCAAACACAATAATGGAAATGTTGGAATCTGGGGAATTTCTTATCCCGGATTTTATGCTGCTATGAGTTTAATTGATTCTCACCCAGCATTAAAAGCTGTATCACCACAAGCTCCAATTGCAGATTGGTTCATTGGTGACGATATGCATCACAATGGTGCTTTGACTTTATCAATGTCTTTTAATTTTTTCAAATCATTTGACCAGCCAAGAGATAGTTTAACAACAAAATGGAAAACAATTGAGCCTTATGATTCTCCCGATATGTATACTTTCTTTCTGAAACTTGGACCAATCAAAAATATCAACGAAAAATTTTTTCACAACAAACTTCCATTTTGGAATTCAATTATGAAGCATGGAACTTATGATGAATTTTGGAAAAGCAGAAATAATCTTCCACACTTTAAGAATGTAAAACCGGCAGTTTTGATTGTTGGAGGCTGGTATGATTCTGAAGATTTATACGGACCTTTGAACATTTACAGATCTATTGAAGAAAAAAATCCTGAAAACAAATGTCATCTGGTTATGGGACCATGGAGTCATGGAGGCTGGGCAAGAAGCAATGGAAACTTTTTTGGTGATTTCACATTTCCAGAAAATACAAATGAATATTACAACAAAAATATCCTTACTCCTTTCTTCAAATATTATCTCAAAAATGAAGGTCAATTAAATTTACCAGAAGTTATAACTTATAGAACAGGAATAAACGAATGGAAATTTTATGACGAATGGATTCCCAAAAATTCTGAAACAATATTTTTATACCTATCACCTAATGGAAAATTAACTCAGGAAAAACCATCTAACAAAAAAATATTATTTGATGAATTTATCAGCGACCCAAACAAACCTGTTCCTTACACAGCTAAATTTTATGATTCAAAACAAATGTATTTGAGAACATATATGAGTGAAGACCAAAGATTTGCTGCATCAAGACCAGATGTTTTAGTTTATGAAACAGAACCTTTGGAAGACAATATTACAATTGCAGGACCAATTTATGCAGATTTATATGTCTCAACCACAGGAACGGATGCTGATTGGGTTGTAAAGATAATTGATGTATATCCTGATGGAGAAGAAAATCCAGAACCAAATCCAAACAATGTAGAATATGGTGGGTATCAAAGATTAATTCGATATGAAATAATGAGAGGAAAATTTAGAAACAGTTACGAAAAACCAGAACCATTTTTACCAAATAAAATCACGGAAGTAAAAATTAAATTGAACGATATTGACCATACATTTCTTAAAGGTCATAAAATAATGGTACAGATACAGAGCAGTTTTTTCCCTTTCTTCGATCGTAATCCGCAAAAATTTGTTGATATTTATTCAGCAGAAGAAAAAGATTTTCAAAAAGCTGTTCATAAAGTTTATTTTTCGAAAGATTATCCTTCACACATTAAATTCAATGTTCTAAAATAATATCAGCGGAGGCTGTATGTTGAAAAAAATAATATTATTGATTTTCGTTATAATTTTTTCATTTGCATCATTTAATGCACAAACAATTGCTGTAGGTCCGCAATTAGGATATCACAAATCAGAAGATGCAGAAGGTTCATTGCTGCTTGGTGCCATGGGAAGAATTTATCTTGCAAACAGCTTTGCACTCGAAGCTTCAATTAATTACAGAAGCGAAGATTATCAGAACGGTGCTGTTAAAACAAAAATGTATCCTGTTATGCTAAGCGGATTATTATACTTTTTCCCTTTACTTTATGGAACTGTTGGTGCAGGCTGGTATAACACAAAAATTGATTATTCTAATGCTCTTAATTCATTGGGATTTAAAGATGAAACTAAAAGCGAGTTCGGTTATCATCTTGGAATTGGAGCAGAACTTGGTCTTGGCAATTTAATTTTAACTGGTGATATTAGATATGTTTTTCTTAATCTAAAATTAGATAGACTGCCTGGAATAAATGAATTAAAAAATAATTTTTATGTTATAACAGCTGGTGTTTTATTTGAATTATAATTTCATAATTTGCAACAAAATAATGGAGAAATTATGATATTTGATTTACTAAAAAATGCACATCTCTATTTCTCTCTTGGAAAAAGAATTCAAACTGCATTTGAATATTTACAAAATACCGATTTAATTTCTCTTGAACCCGGCAAATATGAAATAGAAGGCGATAATGTTTATGCTGTTGTTCAAAATTATGATACAAAACCAATTACTGCAGGCAAATGGGAAGCACACAAAAAATATATTGATATTCAATACATTGTTTCAGGAAAAGAAAAGATGGGTTATTCAAATCCTGTAAAAATGATTGTAACAGAAGAATATAATTCGGAAAAAGATATAATGTTTCTTAAAGGAAATGGAAATTTTTTAATTGCAGAAGAAGGTCATTTCGCTTTGTTCTTCCCAACAGATGTCCATATGCCGGGTATTGCTGTTAATTTATCAATTCCTGTTAAAAAAGTTGTAATAAAAGTAAAAATAGAAACGGAAGAAGTTACTCAACAATCAACTGATGTTGAATCACAAACATGAAGTTGACATAGTGTTTGACTTTAAAGTTAATTAAGTATTTGAAAATATATTATTTATTCATCTATTAGGTCTTTGCGTTCCTTGCGGTTTAATTAATTTTAAAACTGCAGGGAACGCAAAGTTATTACATTAAAAGTCAATGATACTTTTGCAATTGTTAAACTTGATTATACTTTAATAGAATTTTTATTGAATTGTATATAATTAGAAATGTTCAAAAAATCTAACTTCACAATACATTGCTCAAATTGTAATTGTTGTCAGTTTTTATTGTTGTTCTTAAAATCTTCGAGATTCAAAACTTGAGAACACAATTTCAAGTCATCTAATTCATTGGAAGCGATGATGACAAGATTTTTTTCACCCTCTCTGGAAATCAATTCATAAACTTTCTCTTTACCAAAATTATCAAGATTAGAAGTTGGTTCATCAAGAATAATTAAAGGAGGTTTATGCAGCAATGCAAAAATGAATTTTAATCTCTGCTTCATTCCTGAAGAATAACCACGAACTAAATCATTTTTTCTGTCAATTAAATTCAGTTCTGAAAGTAGAAAATCAGAATATTCTCTATCGAAACTAATACCGCGAATTTTAGAGAAATAAATTAAATTCTCTTCGGCAGTAAATTCATCATAGAGAAAAAGATAGGGAGAAACAAATCCAATATAGTTATGAAGTTCTTCGTTGATTATAATTTTATCTTCATATTTGTGAGTTACTATTCCTCGAGTTGGAGAAATTAAGTTGGCTATAATTTTTACAAATGTTGATTTGCCCGAACCATTTGGTCCTGCTACACCATAAATATTTTTCGACTTAAAAGAAGCATTGATTCCATTAAATACCAATCTTCTTCCAAAATATTTAACAAGATTTTCGATATGAAGTAAATATTCAGTCATTATAGATTACAAATTTTCCTTTTTTGATATTATCTCCAGAACTTACAACATAAAAATAAATTCCTGTTGCAAGTTTTTTCATCTCATTGTTTCTTGCATTCCATTTAATTACTGTTTTATCTGATGAATAAATTTTATGCTCGCCTGAATATATTAAATCCATATCTACAGAATAAACATATAAATTAGCATAACCTGATTTTGTTCTTTCAGCAGGGAAATAAATATATTCATCCGTTGAATACCTAAATGGCTGCGGAAAAGCATAATCAACTTCTTCAGTAATTATCTGACCATCATTAATCAACTTGTTATTCAAAATATTTGATTCAGTTAAAAGAAAAGAATTATCACACTCAATCTTTGAATAATAATCATCAATTATATGTTTATAACCATTTCCACTTTGATTTGAAAGAATATATTTGAATAACAATGAACTGTTTGGGTTACTTATACCTTGAGTTAAATCTGAATTTGATATTATTGTAACAAATGTATCTGGAACAGCTTTAGCATTGTCTACAAAAACAAGATAATTCGTAGAAACCGGTTCAGATAATATATCAATTGAAGATGTAGGTGGAATAAAATTAATTGTCATCGAAGCCTTTATTAAAGGATAATTTTCTGCTTCCTTAAAATATTTATTTGGAATAGTTCGATAGTTTGTGAAATAAATCCATTGGCCAAATAGAGCAAATTCATTTTTAAATGTTGAACCATAATCTGTAATAGCATCTGCTATTGCATTCAAAGCTCTTTCATTAGGCATATATTCCCAAATTCTTTTAATAATATCAAAACCAAATCGTTCTTTTAAGAAAATATTCCAGATAGCAAGATTATATCCATCATTGTAAGAAAATGACCTTTGCGGATTTCTAAAAAATGAAGGCATATAAGCATAGTAATCATTAATGCTGTTGAATACAAATTCTTCCATTGAAGTAGAAGTGATTTCATAATAAAATTGGTCTGAATTTCGATAAATATAATTTCCAATTTGAATTGCGTGATGAAGTTCGTGTGCAACCGAAACTTTTGCGCCTTCTATTCCTTTGGTGTATGTATCTGTATAATCATTATCAATCACAGTGTAACTTGTAAATTTATCTTTTCCAATTGAAGTTTCAATTTCAGTATAACCATACAAACCGCCGGAAAGATTCTGAATATAAATATCATACTTATCATCACCACCCTGCCCAAAATCTGCAGGAGGCGGTGGGTATTTTAAAATATTTACTTCATAATTATAAGCCGAGTCAGCTGCAAGAGCTAATTCATTCAAATCATATTTTGGCGCATGAATACCTGCTTTATTAAAATGAATTCTAAATTTACCAGATGGTGTAACAATACTCGTATCTGTTACTGGTCGTTCTGTCTGTTGAGCAATTACAGTTTGTTGTTTTGGCGTAAATCGATTGAAATTTAATTTTACTTCATTTACAATTCCAAACCCGCATTTTGTGCGTTGAGTGTCTGATAAGGCAACTGAAAATTTTCGATCACTTTGAATTCCTTTAATTCGTAAAAATTCAGAATAAAGAGAGTCAAGATTTTGTGCAACTGATAAGTTGATGAATATCAAATTTATTGCAATAAAAAATTTCTTCATTACCGAATGTATTTAAACCTTATAAGATTGTTTGAAGAATCTGTATAAATAATCATATCAATATTATTTTTTAATTGTGCTGCAATATAACTATTGATGTTTTGGGATTCAAAAACATCATCAATTTTGTATGTTAAATAATTTTTGCCAAAAGAGATCTTTTTTATTCTGCCTCTAATTTTGTCATATAATAAAAAATTATCTGTTCCTTCAGATTCATAAAAATAAAGATAACCTTTTGAATAAGAAAAATTAGAAAGAGTAATTGTTCTAATATGAGCCCTGAAAAAAACTGTAATATTTGTTTTACTGCTGTCGCTAATTACCCCAACGACAAGTTTGTCAATTTTATTTTGACTGCTGAAACTTTGCAACTCTGCTGAATAAAACTGTGATTTATCAAGAACAGTTGTTGCAAGATTAATTGGACTTCCAATTTTTTTATCAAAGATAGATTTGTTAAGATAAAAAACATTATTAAATCTTGTGAAGAAATAGATTTCTTTATTTGCGCCATCAGAAAGAGCAGCATCTTCAACATTACGAGAAATTTCTTCCAAACCTGATTTTACATATCGAAAATCTCTGTACTCAAATGATTCAAAGAATAGAGTATTCTCTTTTTTTGAAAGAACAAAAATTGTTTGTCTATCATTTAGATTATCGCCAATAACTTTTAGTTCTAAAATATTTCCCTTAGCATACAAAATTCTTCTTGAGATTTCATTTTTTTCAAAATTCATTTTTATTATTTCAATCACAGAATTATCTGGTGAATAAAAATAAAATGTTCTACTTTCTTCATCAGTTTCGTCTACAAAAAATCTTTTGTAAGCATTCGACAGGAGAATTTTAAAATATCTTTCAAAATAATTACCTCTGCCTCCAAGCAATACATTCAAGCTCATTTCTTCTTCATCTATAAAAAATAATCCGCGCCATGTTTGATACATGTAACTAAAACTTCCAATAATTCCCAATTTCGATTGAAGAGAAATTGCTAAATCATCATTCAAAGAAATTACTTTGTCAACTAAATAAACTTTGCCTGATTTGTCTAAAGCAATAATTTTTCTTCCGCCTCGGTCTACATAAGCTTCGATGTCAACAATGCTTGGTCTCTTTAAGTAAAGAACTGGATAATAAAAGGCTTCTGTATTTTTAGCATAAATAATGTAAAGACTCCCAGTATCTTTGTTGATGAATGCAATATCGTTGTAACCATCAGCATTAAAATCAAAGATTAGATATTTATCAGGATGAACCGGACAATCAACAAAAATTTTTTTATTGAAAGATGAAACAGAATCTCCTTTAAGAATAACAAATTGATTTCCTTCAACATACATCAAATCGTTAAATCCATCCGAATTAACATCAACAGCTTTTAATTGCTCAATATTGCTGTAGACATTTAATGTTCTGCTTTCTCTAAAATCTCCTGCACGATTGTTATAAAAAAAGACTATTGAATTAGTGAATAAATCTACAGCAACGATATCAGTAAAACCATCATAATCAAGGTCAATGAATGCGGCATAAGAATAGATTCGATTGGAATTAATTTTCCTTTCATATAAAAAATTTTTTGATTCATTGAAAATTGATAATCCTTCATAAGCACTTCCATAAATTAATATTTCACTGTTGCCATCATTATCAATATCCTGTAAATCAAAATCCGAAGCAAAACCTCTCAATTTAACTTTTGAATTGATTGACATATTTCCCGAAGAAGAAAAAGAAGATATACCAAGTAATCGTTCTTTTCTTGAAAAGAAAACATATTTTTTACCACCTTTCGATTGAGTGCTTTTTAATCTCAAATCATAAAGTGAAATGTTTAGAAATTTTTCTGATGGATTCGAAAATTTTTCTTTGGACCAGATTTGAACATTATAATTTTTGTTTTGATCAAAAAGAGTAATCAAATCACGCCAGCCGTCATTGTTCACATCTACAGCAAAGACAGATGAAGCATTGGCTTTTGTAGAGAATTCACGGAATCTGCAAAAACCATTTAATGGAATTTGAGCATAAATATTAAGTGAAATGAATAAAAATAATAAGGTAAATTTACCCTGCATTAAGTCTCTTTTGTCTTCTTTGCAGTGCCTCTTCAAATCTTCTTTTTTCATCTTCAGTTTCTGGAATAATTTCAAATGTTTCCACTGGTTTACCATTTTCATCAACACTAACAAATGTTAAGAATGCAGAATTAGTATGAATCCTTGTGCCCTCTGTGTGTGATTCTGCATAAACATCAACTTCAACTTCCATAGATGTTCTGAATGCACGATTAACCCTTGCAGTAATTGTAACAACATTTCCGACTTTAATTGGATGATGAAAATCAATTTTATCAACAGAAGCAGTAACACAAACTCGTTGAGAATGTTTTGATGCAGAAAGAGCAGCACAAATATCAATCCACTGCATTAATTGTCCACCAAGTAAATTTCCGAGCTGATTTGTATGATTTGGCAAAACCAGCTCAGTCATTGTAACAATAGAATCTTTTACTCTTTTACTTTTTCTCTGTTGTGAGTTCATTGTGTTTGTTTGTTAATTCAGTTTCTAATTTTCTAATTTCATTTGCATTGGCATCATCTGGATATCTGCTTAGAAAAATACTTATATCTGCAAGAGCTTGATTAATCAGACCTTTTCTAATTTCTATTTTAATTTTATTATACAAAGCCATAGGAGCATATTTTGTATCATGATAAGTTTCGAAAACCTGTTCATAATATTGCATTGCCGCTTTATCATATTCCATCTTTTCATATATCAATGCACTTTGAAATTCTTTCTGAGCAAGTTTGTCATTTAGTTCTTTTATCTTTCTTTCAGCTTCTTCTACTTTTGGATTTGATGGAAAGATATCAATAAAAGCCTGAAATTCTTCAATTGCTTTTTTTGTGTATGACTGATCAAGCTGATATGGAGGAGATAATTTATAATATGATTCTGCAAGCATAAATTGTGCATCGGGCACATAAGGACTTGTAGCATAATTTTGAATCAACTTACTGAATTCATAAGCCGCAAGAAGATATTGTTCTTTTTTGAAATATGTCATTGCAAGATAATATTGTGCATCATCATTAATTGTGCTGCCAGGGAACTGCATCAAAATATTTTGGAATTCAATTACTGCCTGTTCATAATCTTCTTTATTGTAAAGTTCTAAAGCATACTTAAAATATTCTTCTGCATTAAACTTAGAAGTATCTACGCTTCCAGAACATGATGCAATTAATAAAATTATTATAGAAGAAAGGAATAATCTTTTTATCAAGAGAACTCCGAATTTTTTAATTGATTCAACTGTAAAGATAATTAAATCATCTATGCTAAAAAAATCAGAATGCCTATTTACTTCTCACCGTAAAAAACAGAATCACAGTTGAAATTAATACTCCAACAATAATTATAGGCTGAATTAGATTTTTTAATACAGGTTGTTCAGGAATTTTCCCTTGTGTAAATGTTAGAGCTTTATTTTCAAGAGATTCCACATCACCGAACTTTACTGTGTCAGAATATCTATAAAAAAATCGATTCGGCTTTTCTGATTTACTAAAAAATGAATAACCAGCTATAGAAATTTCTCTTACCAATTTATCATCACTAAAAAAATTAATCTGATTAATGTTATGATAATTAACAGTTATGTCTGTTAATGCATAAATTAAATTAACTTTAGAAGAATCTTGCAATAGGTTAAATCCATTATTCAAAAATGAATTGACAATGCATGGTTTTAGCTCTTCGTATGAAGAAGGTATAATAATATCGAGTTTAATTTTATTGTCATTTTTATCGAATAAAGAATCAATTCCTTTTACAGATTGATTAATTAATTGACAACACACATCAAGATTAGTTTGAGAAAATGACATCGAGTAATTAATAAAAATTAAGCTGCAAAGTATCAGATAATTTTTTTTCATTAACAAAAAATATTTATTAAATAAATTTTCGATTTTAGCACTCAATACAAATTATTTTATCTTCTTCCGCTTGCAATTTCTTTTAATCTTGCAATTCTTTCTTCTACCGGCGGGTGAGTAGAAAATAATTTAATAAGAGATTTACCACTCAATGGATTAACAATAAACATATGAGCAGAAGAGGCTCCTGCATTTGGCATTGGAATCATTTCGTTTGCTTGTGATAATTTATTCAAAGCTGATGCAAGTCCGAGGGGTTTACCAGAAATTAATGCACCGCCTTCATCTGCCATAAATTCACGGGAGCGGGAAATTGCAAGTTGTATAAGCATTGCAGCAATTGGTGCTATTATAATCAAAGCCAATTCATAAAAAATGTTTCCATTATCTCTATCGTCTCTATTGCTGCCTCCAAACATTGCAGCCCATCCAGCCATTCGAGCAATAAATGTTATAGTTCCAACAAGTGTTGCAGCAATTGTGCTTACAAGAATATCTCTGTTTTTAATATGAGTTAATTCATGAGCAATTACGCCTTCAAGTTCATCATTATTGAGAATTTTCATGATGCCAGTGGTAACAGCAACTGCACCATTTTGTGGATTTCTGCCAGTTGCAAATGCATTTGGCGTTGGGCTGTCTATTACATAAACTTTCGGCATTGGCAGATTAGCTTTTGAAGAAAGCTTTTCAACTATATTAAATAATTCTGGAAATTCTGCTCTTGTAACTTCATGTGCTCTATACATTGCAAGAACAATTTTATCTGAAAACCAATATGAACCAAAATTCAATGCAAGTGAAATTATAAATGCAATCATCATCCCTGATTGACCACCTAATAAATTTCCAACTAAAATAAATAATACCATCATTGCGGTCATCAGAATTACAGTTTTAATGCTGTTCATGTTTTCTCCTTTCTTTTATTTCGTTCTTTATCATTAAACTTTGCCAACTCTAACAGAATTAGATTTCTAATTGTTCCTCAAGATTCGAAAAGTTTGCAATTACCTTGCCTTTATAGATGATTATCTTTAAAATCGTGCAATAAAAATAGAGAATTATGACAAAAGCAAAAATAATATTTGTATTTCTTTTAACAACAACTATTTCTTTCCCTCAAAGTGTTTATAGATTTCTGGAACTTGATTTAAGTCCACGAGCTGCTGCACTTGCTGGAAGTTTTGTTGCAAACAACGATGACCCAAATGTTGTTTTTTATAATCCTGCCGGAATAAATTTTTTAGAAAGCAATCAAACTTCATTTTCATTCCTGAAACATTTGATTGATATAAATTCTGCGTCATTAGTTTTTACAAAAGAATTTGAAAGCATTGGAAAATTCAGTGCAGCTGTAAAATACATTAACTACGGCAGCTTTACAAAAACCGACCCTCTTGGTTTAAAACTTGGTCATTTTGGTGCAGGTGATGTTGCATTAATGATTGGATATGGAAATCATCTTGACAAAAATTTTTACTACGGAGTTAATGTTAAATTCATTTACTCTGGTATTGAAAACTATTCTTCTACAGCAGCTGCTGTTGATCTTGGTTTGCATTATGAAATACCAGAACATTTATGGAACTTTGGTTTTTCAGTTTTGAATCTTGGTTCACAACTAAATTCTTATTTCAATACTAAAGAAGAACTGCCATTAGATATAAGACTTGGATTTTCAAAACAACTTGCAAAAGTTCCTTTAAGATTCTATTGGTCTTTTAATAACCTGAATGAAAAACAGAATAACTTTTTCTCCCGATTCAAGCAAATTACATTCGGAAGTGAAATTCAGCTTGGTCAGAGTTTTAAACTTCGAATTGGTTATGACAGTGAAAAAAGAAAAGAATTAAAAATAGGAACAACGGCAGGTCTTGCAGGTTTTAATCTTGGTTTTGGATTTAAGGCTTCAAACTACTTAATTGATTATGCATATTCATCTTTAGGTTCAATTGGTTCACTTCACAGATTTGGCATTACTACAAAATTATAATTTTATTTCTTGTATGGAGATTTGAGATACATTCTTGCAAGTTCATGAGAATTATTTCTATCTCTCAATTTTAATACTTCATTGTAATATCTTATTGCTTTTTCTCTTTGGCCCATTTGATCATAAAGCATAGCAAGATATAAAACTGTATTGATTAAATATCCAGATTCGGTTCCTTTATCAAGTTCTCTTGAAAGTTTTTCGCATATTTCAAAATAATAAGCTGCAGAATCTACTTTTTCTCTTATCTTATAATCCATTCCAAGATAATAGCTTGCTTCTCTTTTGAATCTTTTATTGTAACCTGGAAAACCTTTTTCGCACTTGTTATAAATATCTCTAAAAATTTTTGCAGCTGTTTTGTAATCATTTTCTTTAACAAAAGTTAGTCCATAATATTTTTGGAAGTTAGGATTATTTGGAAAATCAGCAAGAAGAAGTCTGCCCCATTTTCGAGCTTCGTCCATATCATTTTCAAACTGGAAATTAAGTGTCAACAAAAAATATCTTGATTCAATTCTTGCATATCTTCCATTCCATGCAACATTTTCTAATTCTTTCAATCCTCTTTTTTTATCGCCTTGTGGGAAAAATACCATGAATGGTTTAACAGCAGGATATCTTTGAGGAATTACTTCTGCATAGTAATGATAAATTCCAAAACCAAGCTGGACATCAACATTTTTGGGATCGGCTTTATAGGCTCTGTAAACAAGTTCCAAACCTTCTTTTCCATCAAGAGCAGCTTTAATCCAGTTTTCACGAATACCAAGCAATCTTCCTCTAAAACCAATCGAACCTCCTTTGAAAAAGATTGCATCAATATTTTTTGGATTCTTATCCAGAATTTTATCGCACATGTCAATTACTTCTTGAAGCTGATTGTAAAATTTTTGGTCCAAGCTTTCATCTTCCAAATCGAGTAAAATTCTCCACCATGTAATCATTGCTTTGAAAAATTTTCCAGAGGGATGTGTTGGATATTCTTTAATTACAATGTCAAATGTTTTTTCTGCTTTATCGAATTCAATTCCATAAATTTGATTTACTCCAGCTTTTACAAGAGAATCATGTCGAACCCAATCATAATTTTGAGCAAATAATAATGAAGTGTAAAGAAAGAAAAGAAATATTTTTGTTTTCATATATCTTCACAAAATTGTGCAAGCATTCTACAACAAAATTTGTAACAAGTTCTTATCTTACTTTTTCAATGTTCATTTTCGTTTTGGTCTATACAAATCAGTTGCATGTCCATAATATAATTCTGCAGCAAACATTAATGTTTCAGACAAAGTTGGGTGAGGATGAATTGTCAGTTCCAAATCTTTAACTGTTGCCCCCATTTCAATTGCAAGAGTACCTTCGGCAATCATATCCCCTGCTCCAACACCAACGATGGCAACACCAATTATTCTTTCAGTTTCTGGTTCAACAATTAATTTTGTTAAGCCATCATTTCTATCGAGAGTTGCAGCTCGACCGCTTGCACCCCATGGAAATTTTGCGACTTCATACTTAATTCCTTTTTCCTGAGCTTCTGTTTCTGTTAATCCAGCCCAGGCAATTTCAGGGTCTGTAAACACAACAGCTGGAATTGCATTTGGTTCAAATACAACTTTATGACCAAGAATAGCCTCAACTGCTGTTCTTCCTTCAGCTGCAGCTTTATGTGCAAGCATAGGATTCCCTACAACATCACCAATTGCATAAATGTTTGAGTCATCAGTTTTTAATTGCTTATCAACTACAATAAAACCTCGTTCACTAACTTTGACTTTTGTATTTTCTAATCCAAATCCAGATGTTACAGGCTTTCTTCCAATTGATATTAAAACTTTATCAAATGTCATTTCAGAATTATCAACATTTTTCCCTTCGAGCTTTACTTTAATTCCTTCTTCAGTTTCTTTTAATTCAACTACTTTGGTTTCAAGGTAAATTGCTTCTAATTTTGATTTGAGTCTTCTTTCAAGAACAGCTACTAAATCTCTATCTGCTCCAGGCAAAAGTCCAGGCATCATTTCAACAACAGTAACTTTACTTCCAAGTGTTGCATAAACTGTGCTTAATTCCAATCCAATATATCCACCGCCTATTACAAGTAATTTTTCTGGAATATCATTCAACTCTAAAGCTGCGGTAGAATCCATAATTCTATTTGAATTTGATGGAAGACCTGGAATTAAAGCAGGAACCGAACCAGTTGCAATTATTGCTTTATCAAAAACTACTTCTTCAACAGTTCCATCATTTTTTGCAACAGATAGTGTATTCGAATTCAGAAATGAAGCTTTGCCATTTATATAATTTACTTTTCGTTGTTTAGAAAGTTGACCAAGTCCGCCTGTTAATTTATTTACAACATTATTTTTGAATTCACGAATTTTATTGATATCAATTTTGGGTTTACCAAATTCAACTCCCCATTTTTTAGCTTCTTCTGCTTCATTAATTAATTTTGATACATGAAGCAAAGCTTTAGAAGGAATGCATCCGCGATAGAGACAAACTCCACCTGGATTTTTTTCCATATCGATTAAAGTAACCTGCATTCCTAAATCTGCAGCTAAGAATGCAGCGGCATATCCGCCTGGTCCAGCTCCAATTACAGCTAATTGTGTTTTTGTTGACATATTTTTAATCTCTTTAGTTATTCAATACACAAATATAAATGATTCAATTTATTTTAATAAATTCTTTGCTCTGAATCGATTAATATCAAAGCAGAAAAAAATATTTCTTTATGAAACAAGCATAAAAATTTTTCGAATCTAAAATTGAAAATTATCCTTCAAGAAAAATCAAGAATGGATTTTCAAGAGCATTAACAATCCATCTTAAAAATCTAATTGCATCTGCACCATCTATAATTCTATGGTCATACGATAATGAAAGAGGAAGCATCAATCGTGGTTTGAATTCACCATCAATATAAACAGGTTCTATTATAGATTTGGATACACCAAGAATTGCAACTTCTGGTGTGTTAACAATTGGAGTGAAATAAGTTCCTCCAATTCCTCCAAGATTTGAGATTGTAAAACATCCACCTTGCATTTCTTCGAGTGATAATTTTTTATCGCGGGCTTTTTTGGAAATTTCAGAAAGTTCAACACTTAATTGAGTAATATTTTTCTTATCGACATCTTTAATTACAGGAACAAGCAAACCTTTCTCTGTATCGACAGCTACACCAATGTTAATATATTTTTTATAAATAATTTCATTTTTCTCCATATCAACACTTGAATTGAACTGAGGAAATACTTTTAGAGCAGAAGCTACAATTTTAAGCAGAATTGCAGTTACAGTTAATTTGCCTCCAGCGGCTTCAACTTTATTCCCAAATTGTTTTCTAAATTTTTCTACTTCAGTAATATCAGCCTTATCAAATTGAGTAACATGAGGAACTGTATTCCATGCATAAGAAAGATGCTCAGCTGTTTTACGACGAACATTACTCATTGGCTGACGTTCAATTTCTCCCCATTTTGAAAAATCGGGAAGAGGTTCTTTAGAAATTCCAAACTGAACACTTGAAATTATTCCGCCTTTTTGAATTTGTTCATTCAAAGCTTTGGCATAAGCTTTAACATCATCAATTGTAATTCTTCCTTTTGGACCACTTCCTCTCACCTGTGTAATGTCGATGCCAATTTCACGGGCAAATCTTCTTACTGAAGGAGCAGCAGGAACAATTGTCTTTACAATATCTTTCGGAACATCAATAACCTGAGGCATGTGAGTATGTTCTTTGACCTGCTCTTTAGTTTCGGGCACAGAAGAAATTTTTTCTGTTACTGGTTGTTTATTTTCGATTGGGGCAGGAGTTTCAATCGGCTGTTTTTGTTCTTCTGCCGGCTTTTCGGGTGCTTTCTCTTCTTCGGAGACCTCAACTGAAATTAATGGCTCACCAACTTTAGCTTTTGTTCCTTCTTTTACATGAACTTTTTTAATTATTCCGCTTACTTCAGAAGGCACTTCGATTGTAGCTTTGTCAGTTTCGATTTCTACAATAATTTGGTCAATTTCCACTCGGTCGCCTTCTTTAACAAGAACTTTTATAATATCAGCAGAATTAATGTTTTCGCCAAGATGAGGAAGTTTAAAATCTACTATCATTTTAGATTTCCAATTTTGTTAGAAAATTTTTATGACTTAGCCGGATTAGGTTTATCCGGATTAATACCAAGTTCCTTTTGGGCTTTTTTGAGAACATCAAGTTTAATTTTATTTTCTTTATACAATGAATATAAAGTTGCATAAGCAATATGCTTAGCATCAACCTCAAAAAAGTCTCTCAAAGCTGCTCTGCTGTCACTTCTTCCATATCCATAAGTTCCAAGTGAATGAAGTGGTCCTGGCAGCCATTTAGCCATTGCATCTTTGATAATCTGAACATAATCCGATGCAGCAACGAAAACACCTGTTTCACCTTTAGTGATTTCAGAAATATAAGGAACTTTAGGTTGGTCTGGATGGAACATATTCCATCTTTCAATTTCCTGAGCATTAAGGTGAAGATTTTTATAACTTGTAACACTCCAGATATCTGTAGAAACTTTATAATTATTTTCCAGAATTTCTGCTGCTTTAATTACTTCATTTAGAATTGTGCCACTGCCAAGTAAATGAGCTTTTAATTTTTGTTCCTTCATTTCACTGGCTTTAAATTTATACATGCCTTTTAATATTCCGTCTTTAACATCGCCTGGCATTGGTGGCTGAACATAATTTTCATTCATTATAGTTATGTAATAAAATATATCTTCTTGTTTTTCATACATTCTATAAATACCATCACGAATTATTACTGCAAGTTCATAAGCAAATGCAGGGTCATAAGCTAAAAGATTTGGAACTGGATAAGCCAGAAGATGACTATGTCCATCCTGATGTTGCAGACCTTCGCCAGCAAGAGTAGTTCTTCCAGCAGTAGCTCCAAGTAAAAATCCTTTGCAGCGCATATCACCAGCTGCCCATATTAAATCTCCTACTCTTTGAAATCCAAACATAGAATAAAATGAAAAGAATGGAATTGTATTTATTCCATGCACTGAATAAGCTGTTCCAGCTGCAATGAATGATGACATGGCACCAGCTTCTGTAATTCCTTCTTCAAGTATCTGACCATTTTTTGCTTCTTTGTAATAGAGAAGAGTATCTTTATCAACTGGCTCGTATAATTGTCCAACATGAGAATAAATTCCTACCTGTCTAAATAAAGCTTCCATTCCAAAAGTTCTTGCTTCGTCTGGAACGATAGGAACAATTAGATGACCGATTTCTTTATCTTTCAATAATTTTGAGAGAATTCTAACATATACCATTGTTGTAGATACTTCGTGTCCATCTGAACCTTGATAAAATTCTTGAAACAATTCTTCTGAAGGAGCTTTCAGAGGTGCTGCTTTAATTACTCTTTTAGGAAGATATCCGCCAAGAGCTTTTCTTCTTTCTTTAAGATATTGTATTTCGGGTGAATCTTCAGGCGGACGATAGAAAGGAGCATTAGCAACTTCATCATCACTTATTGGAATTGAAAATCTGGTTCTAAATTCTCTCAGTTCTTCTTCGTTTAATTTTTTCTGCTGATGAGTAATATTTTTGCCTTCACCAGCTTCTCCCAAGCCATAACCTTTAACTGTTTTTGCAAGAATAACAGTCGGTGCATCTTTATGTTCAACAGCAGCTTTGTATGCAGCATAAACCTTTTCCGGATCGTGTCCTCCCCTTTTCATTTTTCGTAGCTGTTCATCTGAATAATGTTCTACAAGTTTCAGAAGTTCTGGATATTTGCCAAAGAAATGTTCTCGAATATATTTTCCATCTCTTGTAACATAATTTTGAGATTCGCCGTCAATAGATTCATTCATTCTTTTAATCAATAAACCTGTTTTATCTGCTTCCAGCAATGGATCCCAGTCGCTTCCCCAAACTACTTTAATTACATTCCAACCTGCTCCTCTAAAAATTGCTTCGAGTTCTTGAATTATATTTCCATTGCCTCTTACAGGTCCATCAAGTCTTTGCAAATTACAATTGATTACAAAAATCAAGTTATCTAATTTTTCGCGAGCTGCAAGAGTAATTGCACCAAGAGTTTCAGGTTCATCAGTTTCGCCATCACCAATAAAAGCCCAGACTTTCTGATCACTCGGTTTTTTCAAGCCTCTGTCTTCGAGATATCTAATAAATCTTGCTCTATAAATTGCCTGAATTGGACCCAATCCCATTGAAACTGTAGGAAATTCCCAGAAATCAGGCATAAGCCATGGATGAGGATAAGAAGAAAGGCCACCGCCTGGTTGTAATTCTCTTCTAAAATTTTCAAGTTGTTCTTTAGTTAATCTGCCTTCAAGAAAAGCTCTTGCATAAACCCCAGGGGCTGCATGTCCCTGAAAATAAATAATATCACCATCATGATTTCCATCTTTACCGCGGAAGAAATGATTAAATCCAATTTCATAGAGAGTAGCAAGCGATGCAAAAGTTGAAATATGTCCTCCAATGCCAGGCTCAATTTTGTTTGCTCTTACAACCATTGCCATTGCATTCCATCGAATCAAATTTTTAATTCTTCTTTCAATTTCTCTTCCACCTGGAAAAGGAGGTTGTTTTTCTTTTGGTATTGTGTTGATATGAGGTGTATTTGCAGTAAAAGGAATTTCAACGCCTTTCTGATGTGCGTATGTATCAAGATTGTGCAAAAGTTCCTTTACTTTTTCTGGTCCTTCTGTCTGCAATACATATTCTAAGGATTCAAGCCACTCTCTTAATTCAATATCTTCAATTTGATTATTACCAAAATTATTTTCGTTCATATTTATCTCCCAATTTTCAAATATTATTTTCTTTTTGATTTTTATGAATTTAACACACTCTATAAAGTTTTAGTTCATTTAACAATAATCGCTAACAAAGTTAATAAAAAATAAAAATCTTCATTAATTTTTTTCTTCTGTTTCGTTATCTGGCTCGGCATGAACCATAACTTTAACATTTTTAATTCTGGAAGTAATTGCTTCTTCAACTTTATGAGAAATTTCATGAGCTTTATCGATTGTCATTGTTTTGCTTACATGAATATTCAGGTCAACAAATTTGTAAGGACCTGATTCTCTAACTTTGATGTCATGAGATAAAATTACTTCAGGAATTTCACTTACAATTTCTTCTACTTCTTCTTTTAATCCGGAAGGAGCTTTGTCAATTAATGCATCAAAAGATTTTTTCCCAAGACGATAACTTACTGTCATAACAATAAACGAAACAATTAAGCCTGCAATAGCATCTGCATAATAAAAATTAAAAGACGCACATATCAAACCAATTATTACTACTGATGAACTCAAAATATCTGTAGAAAAATGGAGCGCATCTGCTTCGAGTGCCTGACTGTTGTATTTTTTTGCTGCTTTGCTTAGAGCATTTGAACGAGTTATATCCACAATAATTGATGTAATCATAACTACAAAAGCCCACACTGTAACTTCAATTTCTACTTTGTTTGTTACCAATCTTTTAATCGCTTCATAAATTATCCAGATGCTTGTTACAAAAAGTAAAATTGTTTCTATCAATGCAGAATAATTTTCAATTTTGCCATGACCATAATTATGACTTTCATCTGCAGGTTTATCTGAATACTTAACAGCAAAATATGTAATACCCGCAGCAATTAAATCCAATCCTGAATGCAAAGCTTCGGATAAAATACCAAGACTTCCAGTTAGCAAACCAATAATTAATTTAAAAGTTGTAAGAAAAACCGCCGCTACTGCAGATGCAAATGCAATATTTCTTTTTTTAATCAAATCACTTTTAATTAAATCTTCTTCCATAATTAATTCCACACATAACATTTACAAAAATATTTCAAAAAAAATTAAAAAATTACTTGACATATTATCTTATTAAAATTAAATTCGCAACAAAAGAAAAAGAAGTATAATGCAATTTAACAAATCTTACATATGTTGTAGCTGCATGAATAAGTTTCTCCAATCTGTGAGGGGAAGGAAGTAAAGTTTTTTATTTATATTATTAAAAAGCCCTTCACAGATTGAAGGGCTTTTTTGTTATACTAAATTCAAATTGAAAGGGAAGAAAAATGGTAGCGTTTAGTAAAAATAATTTTATACCAGACATAAGTTACAGGCATTATAAGCCTAATGTATCAAAACAATCATTTCATCAATCTACATTTTTTTCCACACTCCTTACCTGTCCCTGTTGCTGCATGATGTGCTGTTGTTAATACAGTACTACCTTACTTAGCTATAATCACTTTATCACAAAATAAATATCATTTGGACTTAATAAAGCTTAAGTCCTGAAAAGAATTAATTAAAAAATCAATATAAAATTTTTATAACCAAACTCTAAGAAAATATGCACGAGAAATCTTATAGAAGTTTAATAAAATCAATTACTTATAGAATTACTGGAAGTTTATACACGACTTTAATTTCTTACTTATTTACTGATAATCTCAAAATTGCAGCATCAATAGGCGGCGTTGAAGTATTAACAAAAATTTTTATTTACTACTTACATGAACGAATCTGGAATAAAATTAATCTTGGCAGAGAAAAGAAATCTGATATTGAATACAACATTTGAGGATTGACATGAAAAAAATTGAAGAAATAAAAAGCTATCTGGAAAACAAAGATACATTCGAAATTATTCAATACATCTCTGAAAAATTTGGCAGCAAAGCTGCTTTTTCTACCAGCTTGAGTATTGAAGACCAGGTTATAACTCACATGCTTGCGGCTATTAATTCAAAGATAAAAATATTTACACTTGATACAGGCAGACTACCAAACGAAACATATAGTTTAATCGAAAAGACAAAAGAACGATTCAATATTAATATTGAAATTTATTTCCCTGATTACAGACAAGTAGAAAAAATGGTAAATGAAAAAGGGATTAATCTCTTTTATGAAAGCATTGAAAACAGAAAAGAATGTTGTCGAATAAGAAAAATTGAACCATTAAAAAGAGCATTAAAAAATATTAAAGTCTGGATTACTGGTCTTCGCAGAGAACAATCAATTACAAGGCAGAATATAGAATTAATTGAATATGATTACAGCTACAAAGTAATAAAATTAAATCCGCTCTATAAATGGACAGAAAATGAGATTTGGGATTACATAAGAAAACATAATATTCCTTACAACAGTCTTTATGACAAAAATTATTTGAGTATTGGATGTGCACCATGCACAAGACCAGTTCAACCAGGTGAAGATATAAGAGCCGGCAGATGGTGGTGGGAAAATCCAAATACAAAAGAATGCGGTCTACACATTAAACAATAAAGAGGTGAACATGGATTATTTGGATAAATTAGAAGCACAAAGCATTTACATTTTTCGAGAAGCATACCGCGAGTTCAAACATCTTGCAATGCTGTGGTCTATTGGCAAGGACAGCACAGTATTATTACATCTTGCACGTAAAGCATTCTTTGGACATGTGCCCTTTCCATTAATTCACATTGATACTTCATTTAAAATTCCTGAGATGATTGAATACAGAAACAAACTCGCAAAACAACTAAAGCTGAATTTAATAGTTGGCCAGAATAAAGAAGCATTAAGAACAAAACAAACTTTTCCTGATGGAAATGTCGACCGTATAACATGCTGCAAGTTACTTAAGACAGAAGCACTAAAAAATACACTATCTGGAAATTTCGTGCGATACAAATTTGACCATGAATTAGGTGTATTTGTTGAAGACCCAAATAAAGAAGCTTACACTGGTGTAATTGTAGGTGTAAGAGCCGATGAAGAAGGAAGCAGGTCAAAAGAAAGATATTTTTCACCAAGAGATAAAAATAGCGATTGGGATATTGGTGACCAGCCACCTGAACTGTGGAATCAATTTAAAACTGAATTTGCTCCAAATACTCATGTAAGAATTCATCCATTACTTGATTGGACTGAATTAAATATTTGGGAATACATTGATAGAGAAAATATTCCTGTTGTATCACTTTATTTTGATAATGGAAATGGAAAAAGATACAGGTCATTAGGCTGCTATCCGTGCACTTTCCCAATTGAATCAACAGCAAAAAATGTAAAAGAAATTATTGAAGAATTAAAAAGCGGAAAATTAAAAAACATAGCAGAAAGATCTGGAAGAGCTCAGGACAAAGATGGCGGTGGTACACTCGAAGAGTTAAGAAGAGAAGGTTACATGTAATTAAATCTTGAATCCATTAAAAATCTTACAGGGGAAATATGAAAGAAAGAATGAACATTGTTGTAGTTGGACATGTTGACCACGGCAAAAGTACTTTAATTGGCAGATTACTTGCCGATACAAATTCATTACCTGTTGGTAAACTTGAGCAGGTAAAAAGAAATTGTGAATTAAATGCAAAACCATTTGAATATGCTTTTCTGCTTGATGCTCTTATTGATGAACAATCCCAGGGAATTACTATTGATACAGCAAGAGTATTTTTTAAAACCTCAAAAAGAGAATACATCATTATTGATGCGCCAGGACACATCGAATTTCTGAAAAACATGATAAGCGGTGCTGCAAGAGCAGAAGCTGCTATTCTTTTAATTGATGCTCACGAAGGCATTGCAGAAAATTCTAAACGGCATGCATACATGCTTTCATTGCTCGGAATAAAACAAATTGTTGTTGCAATTAATAAAATGGACCTTGTTAATTACAGCAAAGAAAAATTTAATGAAATAAAAAATGAGTATTCCATTTTCCTGAAAGAAATTGGAATAGTTCCGATTACTTACATTCCTATCTCAGCAAGACTTGGTTTGAACTTAATTGAGCACTCTGATTTAATGTCTTGGTATACTGGCAAAACAATTCTCGAAATAATTGATTCTTTTGAAAAAGAAGTTGAAGATCAAGATAAAGATTTCAGAATGTTTGTTCAGGGTGTATATAAATTTACAGAGAATGGTGATAACAGAAGAATTATTGCAGGAACAATAAATTCAGGAACTATTAATGTTGGTGATGAAATAATTTTTCTACCATCAAATAAAAAATCGACTGTTAAAACAATTGAAATTTTTGGGAAAGACTCTCCTCTTTTTGCATATGCTGAGCAGGCAATTGGAATTACACTCACTACCCAAATTTATGTCAAAGCAGGCGATTTAATTTGCAGAGCAGATCAGAAATTACCTTTTACAACAAACAGGTTCAAAGCAAACATCTTCTGGATGGGAAAAAATCCGCTGAGAATGAATAACAAATATAAACTAAAAATCGGCACAAATAAGACTGGACTCAGCATTGAAAAAATAATCTCTGTTATGAATGCCTCGAATCTTGAAAGTTTTACAAATCAAAACGAAGTTCATCGAAATGAAGTAGCACAAATAATTTTCAAAACAGATAAACCAATAAGCTTTGATTTGTTCAATCAAATAAAATCAACAGGTCGATTTGTTATTGTAGATGAATACGATATTGCAGGCGGAGGAATAATTGTAGAAGCTTTAGAAGAAGAGATAAAACAAGAAACTTTTAACTATTCTGAATTCGAAAAAGAGTTTTATCAGCTGGTAAAAAAATTTTTCCCGCACTGGGAAATAAAAACTGCAATAGAATAAGGTTTATAAAAATGAAAGAATCAAATAAGTATAAAATAAATTCGCTGCCTATATTGTTGAGAAATCCAAATATCTTAATCATCGGCGGCGGCAAAGTTGCTCTTCAAAAAATTAATGTTCTGAAAGAGAACAACATAGATTTCTTTGTTATTTCAGAAAAACTTTGCGATGAATTAAAAAAATTATCATTCCCATACAGAATTAAAAAATTTGAAAAAAATGATGCGGCTAATTTTAATATCATCATTGATGCAACTGGTAACAAAGAGGTCAATTCTATACTGAAAGAAATTAAAAAAGAAAGATTTATTTTAATTAATACTGTAGATGTTCCAGAAGAATGCGACTTCTATTTTTCTTCATTATTAATTTATAAAAATCTGAAAATTGCCGTTTCAAGTGATGGTGCAAGTCCAACTTTAACAAAAATTGTAAGAGACAAGATAAAAGAATTTTTACCGGAGAAATTAGGTGATATCGCCGAAAAAAAATTAAATGAAAGAATTAATGGTATTGTAAATATTGAAGAAACAAAAAATGAAACTCTAAAACTCTTTGGAAAAGTATTTATAATCGGCTGTGGAATTGGGGGAGCAGATTTATTAACTATTAGAGCTTTCAAGGTTATTCAAAACTTAGATGTGGTTTTATATGACCATTTAATCACAAAAGAAATTTTGAACATCGTTCCTGATAAAGCTGAAAAAATTTATGTAGGTAAATGCAAAGGCTCACATTCAATCTCACAGGATGAAATTAATAAACTTATGCTTTTTTATGCTAAACAGGGTCTGAAAGTAGGCAGATTAAAAAACGGCGACCCCTACGTATTTGGCCGCGGTGCAGAAGAAGCATTATTCTTAATAAATAATAATATTGAAGTAGAAATAATTCCTGGAATTTCTTCTGCTTTTTGCGCTCCATTAGCTGCTGGAATTCCTTCAACCATGCGCGATTATTCTTCTTCTGTAACTATTGTAACAGGACATTTGAATGGAAATGTTTTTGATACTTCATGGATTGACTTATTGAAAAGAAAAAATCACACTACAATTGTTTTAATGGGATTAACTCAAGCAGAAAATATTGTTAAACATGCTATTCAATATGGTGTAGAAAAAAATTTACCTGCAGCAATAATCTCAAACGCTGCAAGAAGCAATCAAAAAGTATTGCTTACAACTTTAGAAAATTTAATTGAAGCTTCTAAAGAAGCTGAATTGCCTGCTGTTCTCGTTTTTGGAGAGGTAACAAATTTCTCGACTATTCTGCCTCATATTAAAATAGAATCTCTCGATAAAATTGAATTAAATACCAAATAAAATTTTGAAAGGAGATAAAATGGAACAGATTAAAATCTGGGAACAAATTGATATTAACAAAAATTTTGATGTTTATTCTGAAATTGATGAATATGAAGAAATTATACATAAATTAAAAGCCGGGGAAATTCATCCCGAGAGATTTAAGGGTTATAGATTAACATTTGGAACCTACGGAGTAAGACATCACGGCGAAGGCATTCACATGCAGAGAATAAAAATTCCAAGTGGTTTCATATTATCCGAACAAATTAGACAAATAGCAAAAATTGTTGAGCTTTATGTGGGGTCAGGTCATGCACATTTAACAACTCGACAGGATATTCAAATACATTTTGTAAAAATTGAGGATATTCCAACAATATTAAGAATGTTAGCCGATGTAGGAATTACCACAAAAGAAGCCTGCGGAAATAGTGTACGCAACATTACTTCTTCATATTTATCAGGAATTAATCCTGATGAAAATTTTGATGTTCTGCCTTATGCTGTTTATTGCACAAGATATTTTTTAAGACATCCTTTATCTTCTACTTTGCCAAGAAAATTTAAAATATCATTTTCTGAAAGCGAAGAAGATTTAGCATATTCAAGAATTCATGATATTGGCTGCATTGCTCAAAAAAGAACCAATGGAAAAGAAGAATTTGGTTTTAGAATTTATGTAGGTGGAGGACTTGGCTCGGTTCCTATGACTTCAAATCTTCTTTTTGATTTTATTCCTGTAACAGAATTCTATCCTCTTGCCGAAGCAATTTTAAGAACATTTCATAAGCATGGAACCGAGGAAAGAAAAAATAGAAATCGTGCAAGAATGAAATTCCTAATTGCCAGAATTGGCTTTGATAACTTTAAAGAACTTGTACTTCAAGAATTTGAAGCAATAAAAAAAGTAAGAAAAATCGATAATGAACTTGAACATTACATAAATAATTTCCCTCTTCCTGCACCAACAAAAAATGGAAGAGAAGATGGACCACAAAATCATAATAAAATTAAATTTCCTTTATACGACGACATTGATACTGAAAACGAACCATTATGGAAAACATTTTTAGAGAAATATATCATCAAACAAAAACAACCAAATTATTTTGCATTATTAATCAAACCTCCTTTAGGCAATTTAACTTCAGACCAATTAAATGTGATAGCAGAATTTGCTGATTCTCATGCAGAAGGCTTTTTGAGAATTACACCAACTCAAAAAATTCTGATACCATGGATTGAAGAAAAATTCTTAAAAGATTCATTTCAATTTCTTAAATACAACAACTTCATTGGTACTGAAACAGAAGCAATGCGGGAAATTGTATCCTGCCCCGGTGCTTTTTCATGCCGTCTTGCAGTTACTCATCCATATAATTTTGCAGAACATATTGGAAAAAATTTAGATGAACTTAACGGTATAAGAATTCATATTTCGGGCTGCCCAAATTCTTGCGGACAGCATCATATTGGCGACCTTGGATTTTTTGGTGCTTCATTAAAAGTAGACGGCAAACTATCACCTCATTATGTTGTTTTAATCGGTGGAAATGTTTTCAATCAGCGTGATAGAATTGGACAAGTAATTGGAAAAATTCCTGCTGTAAATGCACACAATTTTGTAAAGGATGTTATAGAATTATGGAAAGAACAAAAATTAGAAGGCGAACAATTTTTTGAATTTGTCGATCGAATTGGAATTGATCAATTCAGGAAATTGTTAATAAAAAATTCAAAAGTAGATAAAGAAAATTATGAATACTTCCGTGAACCAGGATTTCAAGATGAATTTAAGATGGAAGCAGAATCGCGCGGTGAATGTGCTGGAAGTCTTCTTGATATCATGGCTATTAATCTCTACGATTCAATTAGAAATATTTATGAAGCTGAAGATGATTTTAATTTGGAAGAATGGAACAATGTAAAACAAAAATGCCTCGATTCAATATTAAAATGCTCAAAAATGTATGTATATCTTGAAGGAATTGAACCGCAAAACGAAGAAGAAATATTAACGGAATTTGTTAACAGGATTGTTCCTAAAAATTGGTTATGCAACAACTGGAATGATATTAAAGATAATTATTTCATCTGGAAATATTCTTCTGATAATAAACAAACTTCATTTGAAATTTTGGAATACACAAAAAAATTTGTTGAAGATGCTGATAAATCATACTTACGACTTTTACCAAATTTAAAAATACTCGAATGCGCAAAAGTAACAGGAGAAGAAGATGTCTGAAATACAAATTAAAGCCAATGAAACATTAGACTTGAAAGGTGTTCCCTGCCCGCTTAATTATGTTAGAACAAAATTAAAATTAGAAACAATGCAGGTAGGAGATATTCTGGAAGTAATTCTGGATGATGGACAACCAATTAAAAATGTTCCCTTATCATTAAAACAGGATGGCCATGAAATTTTAATTCAGGAAAAAATTAATGAACGATTCTGGAAAATTTTTGTTAAGAAATAAAATTTGAGTATAAAATGAAAATTGCAGAAGACATAACAAAATTAATTGGAAATACTCCTCTGGTTCGGATAAATAAAATTACTAATGGTTCATATGCCACAATAGTAGCAAAATTAGAATCATTTAATCCATGTGCATCTGTTAAAGACCGAATTGGAATTGCCATGATTGAAGATGCAGAGAAAAAAGGTCTTATTAATAAAGATACAATTATTGTCGAACCAACATCTGGAAATACAGGACTTGCACTTGCTTATGTTGCAGCAGCTAAAGGATATAAGGTTATAATAACAATGCCAGAAACAATGAGTATTGAAAGAAAAAAATTATTAGAATTATTTGGAGCAGAAGTAATTCTAACTCCAGCAGAAAAAGGGATGCAAGGTTCAATTGATAAAGCTGAAGAAATTTTAAGAAACACAAAAAATTCATTTATGCCTTATCAATTTAAAAATCCTGCAAATCCAGAAATTCATAGAAAAACTACAGCCGAAGAAATTTGGGAAGATACAGAGGGAAAAGTAGACATATTCGTTGCTGGAGTAGGAACTGGTGGCACAATTACAGGAGTCTCAGAAATTTTAAAGCAAAGGAAACCAGAATTAAAATCTATTGCTGTCGAACCATTCAGTTCGCCCGTACTTTCTGGAGGAAAACCAGGTCCACACATGATTCAAGGTATTGGTGCAGGCTTTATTCCTGAAGTATTAAATGTCAATATCATAGATGAAATAATTCAGGTTAAAAATGAAGATGCAATTAATATGGCAAAAAGAATTATAAGAGAAGAAGGAATTCTTGTTGGAATATCAAGCGGTGCTGCCATGTATGCTGCTTTAGAAGTTTCTAAAAGAAAAGAAAATAAAGACAAATTGATTGTTGTAATTTTTCCTGATACAGGAGAAAGATATTTATCAATTTCATTTTTTACATCATAAGGAGGTACCATGGAGTTAACAATTAATGGACAATCAGAAAATATTGAGAAAGACTCTTTAACAATAATTGAATTATTAAAAATAAAAAATGTTGAAATGCCAGAAATGGTTTCTGTTGAACTAAATGGTGAAATTGTAGACAGAAATGATTATGATAAAATTACACTTAAAGATAAAGACACAATAGAATTTTTATATTTCATGGGTGGTGGATGTCATGGAAATTGAAACTAAGGCAATTCATGCCGGAAACTTTAAAGATGAAAAATTTGGTGCTACTTCAATTCCAATTTATGAAAGTGCATCATTTGCATATAACACTGCTGAAGAGATTAGAGATGTATTCGAAGGTAAAAAATTTGGTTATGTTTATTCACGAATTGCAAATCCTACTGTAACAGCTTTTGAACTAAGAATGAATGCACTTGAAGAAGGAATTGGTGCAATTGCAACTTCATCAGGTATGGCTGCAATTGCTACAGTAGTTTTTACTCTTACACAAATGGAAGATGAGATAATCTCTTCAAGCTGTTTGTTTGGAGGAACTTATTCATTCTTTAGAGAAGTAATGAATAGATATGGAGTTAAAGTTAATTATGTTGACATCAATGATATTGATTCATGGGGTAAACTAATAAACACAAAAACAAAAATGATATTTTTAGAATCAATCAGTAATCCTAAACTCGAAATACCTAATTTGAAATTAATCTCAGAAAAGGCAAAAGAGTATAATATTCCTGTAATAGTTGATAATACTCTTGCAACACCATATCTATGGAGGTCAAAATATTTTGGTGCAGATATTATTATTCATTCTGCAACAAAATATATCACAGGCAATGGAACCGCTATAGGCGGAATCTTAATTGATACTGGCAATTATGACTGGCGGAAAACAACAAATAAATTAATTCATGATACAATCAAAAAAGCAGGCAGCTTTGCATTTCTTGCTGCTGCAAGGTCAAAAATTTATCAAAATATTGGTTTTTCACCTTCACCATTTAATGCTTACTTACATTTGCTTGGATTGGAAACTCTTCATCTAAGGATGGAAAAACACTGCAGCAATACAATTAAATTAGCTGAATTCTTAAAATCTCATAATAAAGTTATAAATGTAAATTACCCTGGTCTGCCTGAAAATAAATTTCATAATATTGGTTCTAAACAATTCAATAATAAATTCAGCGGATTACTTACATTCAACCTAAAATCAAAAGACGATTGTTTTAAATTCATTAACAATTTAAAACTTGCAAAAAATCTGGCAAATATTGGAGATACTCGTACTCTTGTAATCCATCCTGATTCTACGATTTACTTAAACTGTTCAGAAGAAGAAAAGCAAATGGCTGGAGTAACTGATAACATGATAAGAGTATCAGCAGGACTTGAAAATATTAATGACATCATAGAAGATTTCAATCAATCTTTAGAAAAAATTTGAAAGGAAATTTTAATATGAACTTTACAGAAGAACAAATTATTAGATACAGCAGAAACATAATATTAAAAGAAGTAGGCGGTGCTGGACAAAAAAAATTGCTTGAATCAAAAATTCTTGTTATTGGTGCCGGTGGATTAGGCTCTCCTGTATTATTATACTTAGCAGCTGCAGGTGTTGGGACACTTGGAGTTGTTGACAGTGATGTTGTTGATTTAAGCAATCTGCAACGACAGATTATTCATTTCACTGAAGACATAAATTCACCAAAAGTTGAATCTGCAAAAGTTAAGATTGAGAAACTTAATCCAGATGTAAAAGTAATTACATATAACACAAGATTAAATTCAAAAAATATTGCAGATATCATTAAAGACTATGATTTCATTATTGATGGGACAGACAATTTCCCAACAAAATTTTTAGTAAACGATGCGTGCGTTATGCACAATAAACCTTTTTCTCACGCAGGTATATTACGATTTGATGGACAAACATTTACATATACTCCAGGTAATATGTGCTACAGATGCATTTTCAAAGAACCGCCGCCCAAAGGAGTTGTGCCTACATGCAGCGAAGCTGGTATTCTCGGAGCTGTTGCTGGAATAATCGGAACGATACAGGCAAACGAAGCATTAAAATTTATTTTGAATGCCGGCGAACTTCTAACAAATAGACTGCTTACTTTCAATGCTCTAACTGGAAAATTTAGAGAAATCAAATTAAAGAAAAATGAGAATTGTTCTGTTTGTGGAAAAAATCCAACAATTAAAGAACTGCAGGATTATGAACAACCAGTTTGTGAACTAAAATTATAAAGGGCTTTGTTATGAATAATAAAAAATTATCAATTGTACTTTTCAGCGGCGATTTTGATAAAGCTATCGCAGCTTTTACAATTGCTTCGGGAGCAGCTGCAGTTAATTATGAAGTAAATTTGTTCTTTACTTTCTGGGGATTAAATGTTATCAAAAAATATAAAGGAAGAAATCCAGCTGGCAAAGGTTTACTTGCAAGAACTTTTAACTTTTTAATGGGCGGATTTAAAAATCTTCCTCTAAGCAGATTAAACTTTGCAGGTATAAGCCCAAAATTAATGACTGGATTAATGAAAAAAAGAAATGTTGCAACTCTACAAGAATTAGTAGATGCAGCAATTCAATTGAATGTGAATTTGTATGCCTGTGAAATGTCAATAAATATTCTTGGACTGAAAAAAGAAGATTTTATTCCTGAAGTCAAAGAAATTCTTGGGGTAGCAAAATTCTTAGATCTTTCCGAAGGAGGTGAAATATTATTCATATGAAAACTGTAAGATTAGATATTACAAAAGATCACTGCCCAATGACTTTTGTAAAAACAAAACTCGAACTTGAAAAACTTCAAAAAGGTGATATTCTTGAGGTAATTCTCAAAGAAGGCGAACCTTTGGAAAATGTTCCTAAAACTGTTACTGAACAAGGAAATAAAGTAATCGATATTAAAAAAATTCAAGATGATATCCATATGGTAATTATTGAGAAGGGTTAACAAATGATAAAAATTCCTAAGACAATTATTGAAAAAATTATTGAACACAGCAAAATCGATTTCCCTATCGAAGCCTGCGGTTATCTTATTGGTAATGATGACACTGTTATTGATATTATCAAAATGACAAACACAGATAAATCCAATGAACATTTTACTTTTGACCCAAAAGAACAATTCAATGCAGTCAAATATGCAAGACAAAAAGGGGCAAAGCTAATTGCTGTTTATCACTCTCATCCTGCTTCGCCTGCAAGAATGTCTCGGGAAGACATTCGCTTTGCTAACGATACTTCAATGAAGTATTTAATTTATTCAGTCTCAGAAGATAAGCTAAAATGCTTCAGCATCGACAAAGAAAAAAATGTAACAGAAGAAGAGATTATACCACTATAAATATTTTGACAGAAATCAATTAATTAAAAAATAATCTTGAATTAGTTACTCTTTTAATTTATTATTGTTCAGGGAATGGAATCAAATTATGACAATCAATAACCAAAATATAATCCTTCCAATCGGCGAATATCTTGATGCAAAGATTAATTCTTTCAGCATCAAAAATATAAATGAAATTAAAAAAGAAATCGATTACAACACATTCCTTAAAAATTTATCTGATGATAAAAAATTTGCAATTGTTACTGAAAAAGCTGATGAAGATTTAAAAAATCATAATGAATTAAGATTTCAAGAATACACTCCTGTTGCCCGCCCACTTGAAAGTTCTACGATATTCAATGAAACAAAAAAAGTTAAAAGAACAAGAAAAAATTTTTATCGACATTACTACAGCGAAGAAGAAACACAAAAGTCTGTTGAATCAAAAAATGAGAAGGGATTTTATATCATAATTGATGGAATGATTTTTCAACCAAAAAAGAAAAATGAAGAGTTAAGTTACATTCAGAAAAGAATTAATAAAATTTATCACTTAAATTACGCAAGGGACCCAGGCACACTCGTCAATGTTATTGCTTAATCTTTATAATATCCTCTTTTCTTGTAAAGCTTTGCACCATAAATTCTCTCATCGCCAATCTGATTAACAATATAATGCTTTTCGGGTTTTCCATTAACTTCAAGAATTTCGTAACCAACAATTCCGCGTTTAAGTAACTCACTTAGCATTTTTAAGAATTCTTCTTTTTCTTTGTCATTCAGGTCATCAATATCAAGACGGTTGGTTCTACCAAGATTTAAAAACTTATCAAGCTTATCAAATACTTTTGCTGTGTTTGAAATTTCTGCAGAATCTTTCAGTTTATATTCTTCTTTTAGAAAATCTTTTTTATCATAAATTTCTTTAAATAATGAACTCAAAAAGAAATGCTCATTTTTAATGGGTTCCATCTGGTACTCTTTTTTTTATAATTATCGAAGAGTTTTAAAATTATTTAAATCATTTTTATTGATTCAAATCAAAGCATAAAAAAATCATAAAACTTTACTTAAAAAATTCACTATGATTTTCACAACTTCACTATGCCATGGCTGGAATAACCAAAATGTATGTGGAGTATTTTCAATGGTGTGAATTTCATAATAGATATTATGCTTTTTCATAATTTCAATTGCTTCGTCTCTTCCAGCATGAAATCTTGGTATTGAACTGTTTATAAAAAGAATTGGTGGTGTATCTTTTCCAATATAAGTTAAAGGAGAGGCTTCAACCCATAATTCTGGTTTTTCCTTGTAAGTAAATCCAAGCCACATTTTTGCAGCAGACGGTTTGGATGGAATTGTATCTTTTCCGCTCTCTGATGGAGTTGTCATATCAAGAACGCCATCAATGTCAATTATTGCTTTTACTTTTGTTGAAAATTTTTTATTGGAAGGTTCATATTTTTTTCCTGTAGTCACCCCCGCTAATGCTGCAAGCTGTCCTCCTGCTGATTGTCCCATCAAAATAATTTTGTTAGTATCAATGTTATATTTTTTCGAATTTTCTTTAAGAAATAGAACTGCATGTTTAATATCAAAAACAGAAGCTGGATACAAAGCTTCGGTTGAAAGTCGATATTCAATAGTTGCTGTTATAAAATTTTCTGATGCAAGGTTAGAAGCTAAAGCCCATTCCATTTCTTTATGACCAGAACGCCAGCCGCCGCCATGAATGATTATTATGCAAGGTAAAAATTCTTTATTTGCTTTTGGCATAAAAAGGTCAAGATGAAGTTTTCGATTTCCTTCTTTATGATAAACTATATTTTTCTTAACAGTCACATTTTTATTTATGACTGCTGGTTTGGCAAAAGGAAAATCTTCTTTAATTTTTTCATATGCAGAATGTAATGTAAAAGAAGTATCTCGTAGAATTTGGTTTTGTGAAAAAATTAAATTTGATACGAAAAGTAAAAATAAAACTACTCTCATAGTTTACCTCATAAATTAACGAGGTGATCAAAAAGATTTCTAAAATATTTTTTCAAAAATGCTTTAGAGTTTTGTGAATCAATCTTTATCAAAATAAAAATTGCAGATTTCTCCGATTAAGCAGATTTACTACGACAATCTGCCCAACCAGAGAAATCTGCGTTCCATTTTTTATGATAATCCCCTTTTACTTCAATAAAATCATTTTTTTGGACATTACAAAATCATCTGTTAATAATTGATAGAAATATACACCGCTTGCAAGCATTGATGCATTGAATTGAATCTTATAATATCCAGGATTTTGAAATTCATCAACCAGTGTAGCAACTTTTTGACCAACAATATTATAAACAATAAGTTTTACTTTTCCTGCTTTTGGCAGTGAATAATTTATTGTAGTAGAAGGATTAAATGGATTCGGATAATTTTGAGATAAAGAATAATTAGTAGGAATTTCTTTTATACCAGCTTCTTTTTCTTCAACAGAAGTTATTACATCCGGCATCCAGTCATATCCAAAATTTGGATTTGTATTTTTAGAGAAAATATTTTGAAGCGTATAATCTTTTGCTTCTTCATCTGTCAGTTGTCTTGATATAGAAGTTAATCTTTTTGAAATATCAGAACCTGGGCCATAGCATTTATATTCAGCATAAAGAGCTGGAGTTACATTCCATGTTGACCAACCAGCAGGATTTAATGAAGCAGGTTCATAGCAGTTGATAAATACAGTTCTTGGTTTTGCCTGCCAAGGTCTTCCAAGCACAAATGATGTAATTCTTCTTCCATCAAAACCAATTGAATCTGCAGTTATTTTGCAATCTCTAAATACATAACCAAATTTTGATTCTGCATCAGTGCTTGCAGCAGTTAAAGTTCCACCTTCTCTATTAATATGAATTTCACATGAATCAAAAACAACAATGTCTCTACCAAATATAAAATCAACAGAACCTTCGATGTAACAATTCTTCATATAAATTCTTCCTGCACCTCTTCCACCCCATGTATAATAAGTATCTTGATAACCAAGTAATTTGCAATTGAAATATTGCTGTCTATCGCCATTAACTCTTAATGCAACAGCCTGTTCACTGCTACCATGAGTGCCATCATTTTTAATTGTATTCTGGAAAGTAATATTAATTGCTGTAAAATCATCTGCATCGATTGCAACGCTGTATGAACCAGAAGTTCCTAAATTATTTTTACCTGCATAATCATCATAAGTTAAAATTGTGCTGTCTCTGTCTTCTCCTTTAAGAATAACATTAGTCTTTGATGCAGGAAGCAATAATTTTTCGTAATAAATTCCTTTTTTAACAAAAATTGTGTAAGGACCGGTATAATAATCTGGAACATCATTAAATGCAGCTTGAACAGATTTGTAATCTCCAGTTCCATCTTTTGCTACTACTTTTGTAACAGCCGGCATCATTTCTTGAGTCTTAAATGAATATTCTTCACCATATCCAGTTCCTTTGCTGTTTGTTGCATAAGCACGAACATAGTAAGTTGTATTTGGTTCTAATGGGTATAAAATACTTGTAAACTTTCCTAATCCATTTCCATTTTCAGTTTTGAAATCGTTAATTGTTGGATTACCTTTTTTATTCCAGCATACTCCTCTTACAATAACAGTATCACCACCCCAGCTTACAACTTCACCGCCACTTACTGCTGTTTTAGCCAGTATATTTGTTACAGTATTTGTTTTAACAACAGGAACAGTCAAAGAATCAAGAGTAGTAAATTCAATTTGTTCACCGTAGGAAATTCCTGCATCATTTATAGCATAAGCACGAACAAAATATTTTGTGCCTGGGGTTAATCCTGTCATTCTGCTTTTGAAGGAACCAGAGCCGCTTCCATCATTTGTTTTATTATCCGAAATCGTTGGACTACCCTTAGTATTCCAGCAAACACCTCTTGCAGTAACAATTGCTCCACCATCATTTGGAATATTGCCGCCGCTTGTTGCAAATGTAGTTGAAATATCAGTTACAGGACTTGTAACTACAGTCGGCGGGTCAGCAGTTACACCCAAAACTTTTCCAATAATTTGAACACTATCTACTGCAATTAATTTTGCCCATCCTTCTGCTTTTGTATTATGAGGATAAATTCTCAAATAAAATTTTTCTCCTGTGTTAATTATTTCTTCGAGTTTAGCACCATACTTGTTAACTTTGTTGCCAACCAAAGAAGTGTCTTTTATCAATAATGTTTTTGTTGCAAATGTGGAATCTTTAGAATAATAAACTGCTGCTCTTAAGTTGCTTGAGAACCATCCGCCCATGTATAAAGAGACTGAATCAACATACAAAGTTCCCCCATGTTTTGGTTTAGCTGTGTATTGGAAATAAAGTGTATCAGTTGGGTTTGGTTCTGCATACCATGTTTTAGAAACAGTTTGAATTGCACCGCATTTCAAATTATTTCCTTTTGTATCTGGAAGTTGAGTTGTTCCATAAAATTTCATTGTTGGACTGTATTTAACAGGTTCTCCTAAAATTGGTCCAGTTGTTTCATACTCTTCACCAGTTTCATAGGGCCAAATTACTTTTGATGCAACTGGGCTTCCTTCAACTTCACCTGCAATTACAATATTTTGCAAACACATATATTTGCCTGTTGAGATAGATGAACTTTCATGCCAAGGATAAAATCTCAAGTAAAATGTTTCACCTGATTTAACAACAATATTTTGGTCGAATTCAAAATGTTCTAATGCATTTGGATTTAAGTAGTTATGACCTGTTTGGTCGCTTGTTTGATAATTCAATTTAATTGCATTGCTGAAATCTGGTTTTGTAGAAATCCATACATTAGCCTTAAATGTGCTTGAACTTTTAGCACCAATATCGAAAGAAATTTTATTCACATAAAATGTATAACCAGATTTAGGAGAAACTGAAAATTGAACATAAACAGAATCAATCTGGTCTGTTAATCCTGCTGGCCAGGTATTATTTGTTCCTGCCATTCTTATTCTTTGACTATTATTTGGTCCGGTATATTGATTGATTTCTGTGTTGTGAAAATATTCATCTTGAGCTGTTACTTGTCCAGTTGTTATAACTGCAAAACCAGTTCCGCCATCTGCAGGATTAGTAAGAGGCCATGTTGCAGAAGCCTGATATGTTTTTCCTTTAGTTGTTCCCCAGATTTTAACATCTTGAATATAAAGATATTTTGATGTTGAAGGAGAACCTTCATACCATGGATAAATTCTTACAAAAAGTGTATCACCGTCATTAACATTTGCATTAATTTTAAAAGCATACAATGAATCATTATTATTTCCAAGCACTAATGGATTTGGATTTAACTTTTGAGCATTGACAAATGAAGAACCAATTGAGTACCAAATATTTGCTCTCATATAACTTGTTCCACCGCCACCAAGCCATAATGAAATCGAATCAGCATGAAAACTGTTTCCAGCTTTAGGCATCAAAGAAAATTGCACATATCTTGTTTCAACTTGACCGGTTTCATTCCCCCATGAAAGTGGATTTGTGCCATCGTGTGGCCACCACCTTTGATTTGTTCCAAGAGGACCGGCATTTGTTCCAGTATAACTTCTTACAACAAAATTAAGACTTCCAATTTGAGGAAAGCCAATTAAATTTCCCTGAACAACAGAAACCTTTTGGCTATCAGGAGGAACACACTTCCATTCAACAAATGCATTGTTTTGTGAATAAAAATTACTCGTTAAAATTAATAGAATAATTACCGATAAAAATTTCTTCATAGATGCCTCCATTTATTGAATTGTAATTGCTTAATTTCAGAAATGGAATGATACTGCTAAATAAATCTAAGACGGATTTTTAGAATTTAGAATATAATTTCTATAAGCCGAGTAATTTTTCGGTAAGCCGCTATTTAGAAAAGGTTAGCTGCGATTTTTAAAACGTGAATCCTGATAACTTTTGAAAATTTTCTTTATAAGTTCTGCTCATCTTCAATTTTGTTCCATCTTTCAGGAACAATTCATAATCACCATGCTCATTTGACTTGAGCTTTTCCACTCTTTCAATATTAACAATTGATGAACGATGTATTCTTATGAAAATTTCCGGATTTAATTTATTCTCAAGAGCATTTAATGAATCGCGCAACAGAAATTTTTCATCATTAACATGAATACAAACATAATCACCTTGAGCTTCTATCCAGTCAATTTCTGCAACCGGAATTATTTTAATAATATTTTTATTCTTCACAGAAATTCTGTTTATAAATTTTCCTTCATCGGTTCTCTTTTCTTTATTAGAAATTAAATTCAGATATTCATCTGCAAGTGTTTTGAATTTTTGGGAATACAATTTTAATCTCCGATTCTCAATCTCATTAATTGCAAAATCAATTGCTTTCTTCAGGCGAGTTTTATCAATTGGTTTTAATAAATAATCCACAGCATGGAATTCAAAAGCTTTGAGAGCATACTTATCATAAGCTGTTACAAAAATTATCATTGGAATATTTTCATCATCAAGATTTTTAAGAACTTCAAAACCATTCATCCCCGGCATCTGAATATCAAGAAAAATTAAATCTGGTAAAAGCTCATTAATTTTTTTTACAGCATCAATTCCTGAACTGCACTCAGCAATAATTTCAATTTCTTTGTAATCTTTCAAACGAATCCTCAATCCTTCTCTTGCATGAGGTTCATCATCAACTATGATTGTTTTTACTTTCAAATTATTACCTCTTATTATTTTCTAATTGCTCAATACAATAGAATAACTATTATTATTTTCAAGCAAATAGATATTTTCATTTTCTTTCATAAAATTCTGGAGCTTGTTGATTTCATCATTCCCAATTTCTTTATCAAAATAAGTATTAAGAACGACGAAAAACTTTTTGTTCATTTCTTTTGCAGTTAATTCAATACAAATATCATTATTGATTATATTCAATAAATTTTTTATAACAAATAAAATTGAAAAAGAGGAAACCATAAAATCTTCGTAAGAATTTTCGACATTTTTTTTCAATTCTAATTTCTTCCCAGAAATTATTCTTTCAACTGATAAATATTTTTCCACAATATCAATTTCATCACGAAGGGAAATAAAATCTTTTTCGTTATAAAGTGAAATTCGTAAAAACTCACTTACTGATGTCAACAGATTGTCTGCTTGATTGGTTTGTCCATCTCTTACTAGTTCTGAAATTTTTTCTAATGATTTGTAAAGAAATGAAGGATTAATTTTACTTTTAAGTTCCTGCAGCTTGGTTAATGACAATTTTTCTTTCAGCTGGTAGCTTGTTAACTCATTTTCTCTTAATTGATTTTTATATTTAATCAAATAAAAACCAAGGTAAAATAAAATTATCATTACAATATCAAGCCAAACCAAGGGATTGTTAAACATAAATTGATAAAAACTGTTATAACTTTTTCTTATCAACAATAAATTTTCAGAAGCATAAAAAATAAACTGATGAGCTGCAATCAATAAAAAAATAATAAACACATCTTTCAGTATTTCTAAAAAAACATTTTTCTTTTGACTGTTAACAAGAATTAAAATAGTAACTGCAATAACAATGAAATACCAGTTATAAATTAGTTTCGTTAATAATAGAAGTAAAAAAGGATTAATAGTCTTGCGGTAAATAAAATATGTCTGCAATGAATTAATTAACCCAACAAAACTGAGCACAATAAAAAGTGACATAAATAATTTGAGGTCAATTATTTTTTTCAATTGTGAAACCATTTACACCAGCAGTTGATCTTTGACTAAAGGGATCTTCATTAATACTTTCAATCCGCCAAGTTTTGATTTCATTAATTTGAAATCATATTTATCTTCAAAAAAATATTCAAGCTGCTTTCTGATAATTTTTAATCCCAATCCTTTTTCAATTTTGTTGTCTTCCATTCCTTTTCCATTATCTTCAACAGAAATTATCAGATGATTATTTTCTTTATCAATATTTATCTGAATAATTCCCTTATCCGTAATTTTTGCAATTCCATGACGAACTGAGTTTTCCACAAGAGGCTGAAGTATAAAATTTGGTATTAAAGCATTTTGAAGATTTACATTGCTATTAATTTCAAAAGAAAGCTTTTCTCCAAATCTTAATCTTTCTATTTCCAGATAATTTTTTACAAATTCTAATTCTTCAGTTAATGAAATTAGTGAATTATGATTTTCTTTAATTGACCTTGAAAGAAGTTCTTTAATACTTTTAATCAATTTCAATGTAGTATGTCTGTCTTCTTTCAATATTAATGTTGAAAGTGTATTGAATGTGTTAAACAAAAAATGCGGATGAATTTGACTTCTCAATATGCTTATCTGTGCTTCTGTAATACTGTTATTTAATTGAGATAATTTTATTTCTTCTTTCTTATTTTCTTCAAGATTTTCTACAACATAAATTCCCGTTTCTATGATAAAATAAATTACGATATCAACCCAGAGCCATTGATTTCGGAGTATTCTTCTGTAAATCAAAGTTTCAATGTCGAGATAATCGAGTATGAGATTTATAACAACTGCAGATAATATTTGATGAATGCTTACAAGAATTATTGGAGCAGCAAAATAAATAATTAAGTAATCAATAAATTTATTCTGGTTATATTTTTTTACTATCTTAAAAATTACTGGTGCAATAAAAAACCAGTAAAGCCAGTAAAAAATATTAAAAGGGATATGCCACAATAAACTATAGTGTTGAGTTGAATTAGGTTCAATTATAAAATAATGCTGGAGTGCAACTGCAAGAGCAATAAAAATTAAAGCAAAGAAAAGAGTCAACTGGAGATGATAATAACTGCTTTTCTTATTAAAGTAAATATTCTTTAATGAAATTGAATGCATTACAAATTTCTGATTAAATATTTTTCTACCAATTCAAAAATTACATAAGTTGATTTAGCAACATTCCATTTTGATGTATTGACAATTACTAAATCTAAAGCAGGTATCACAATTAAAAACTGACCGCCCCATCCTGCAGCAAGATAAGAATTATACCTGCCAAATTTTCTTGTATGCCATTGATATCCATATCCGCCAATTTGTGGAAATCCATCAAAATATTTTTTTGTCGATTTATCAATCCATTGTTTGCTGATAATCTGTTTATTTTTCCATTTGCCTTCATTAATCATCATCAATCCAATTTTAGCAAGGTCTTTTGGTTTTAGCCACAATTCAGAGTTGCCTCTTTCATTTCCATCTGGAGCTTTTTCCCATTTTATTTCTTTTATGTCAAGTGGTTCGAATAAATTTCTTTTTGCAAATATGATTGTATTTTCACCCGTAATTTTTTTTATTATGCCGGATAATAAATGAGAAAGTCCACTGTTGTAATTCCAAATTTCACCTGGATTATTTATTAATGGAACTTTCTCAATCAAGTATTTATTTGGTTCTTTTGAATTATCCCATCCTTTGCGCCACTTTCCTCCAAAGTTATTCCAATCAAATCCTGCACTCATTGTAAGCAATTGACGAATTGTAATTTCTTTTTTCTTATCATCAGAAACTTTATTAAAAAGTTCGGGCATTATTTCAATTAATTTTTGATTTTCATTTTTAATCATTCCTTTATCAATTGCAATTCCGACTAATAGTGATGTTATACTTTTAGTTACGGATTTAAGGTTAGCAAGCTTAGATTCATTAAAACCATTATAATATTTTTCTAAAAGCAGCTGATTGCCTTTATAAATTAACAAACTGTGTGTAACTGGATTTTTTTTATTATAATCAATCAACATTGAATCAACTTTCATAATATTCTGCATAATATTTCCATTAATTTGCTTCGAAAAGTTTTTTGTTTCATCTGGTTTAACAATCAACAACAAAATCACAATTAAATAATTAAAAAAGAAATTGAACATTTTATTTACCAAATGCCCAGTTTTTAATTTTTTCCTTTTTGGCAGAATCCAATTTTGAATCCGGATGAGAAAAAGTATAAATCGGCAATGGCATATCATCCTTTTCAACTTCTTCCCAAATTTCTTCTTTTAATTTATTTTTCTTTGCGTCATCATATTTTTCCCATTCAGAGAAATTAAGTTTTTCTCTTCCTTCTTTTACATCATCAACAATGAAAAAAGAAATTGGAGCAACATAGCTATACCAAGGCCATTTAGTTTCATTTGAATGACAATCATAACAGGAGGTTTTGAAAATATTTTTTAAATCATCCGGGACAGCAATTTCAGCAGTAACAGGTGGATTGATTCTATCTGCTTTTACAAATTGAATTGCAATTAATAATCCGGCAAGAAAGCCAAGAACAAATTTGATTATTTTTTTCCTCATAATTCCCTCATTATTCTTTCGTGTTTTTTTGCTGTTAGTATATCAAAAATAAACTTACTTACAAACATTTTTAATTTAGAACAAAGTTCAAGTTTTTTAATTAACCGAATTCAACACATCAGCGTTAATAATATTTGTCATTTGTTTGCAAAGTTCAATTAAAAATTCGAGAATCTTTTCCGGCTCATCTGAACTGTTAATAATTTCAAGTTTGAGTGCTTCATTTTGTTGGACAAATTTTATTGATTTCGAATAATTCTCATAAATAAAATTCAACAATGGAACAAATTTGTTTTGATAATATTCTTCTCGATTTCCTTTTGGCAAAATAATAATTGATTTTTTTCTTTGTATTATAATTCTTTCAAGAAGAGCAAATGAAGCATAAAACCGAAGTGTTGCAACAAGAATTAATCTTTCAACATGCTGAGGGAGTTTTCCAAATCTATCAATCATTTCTTCTTTTAATTCTTCAGCTTCATCTATTTTCAGCATCGAAAATAATGATGTATAAAATGCAAGTCTGTCGGATTGATCCGGCATATAGTCTTGAGGTATTCCAATTTCAAAAAAAGTATCGATAGTAGGTTCAGACCTTTCAATTTGTTTGGGCAAATCTTTGAAAACTTCTTTGAATTCACTTTGACGAAGTTCTTCAACTGCTTCGTCAACTAATTTCAAATACATATCAAAACCAACTGAATCTATAAAACCGCTTTGTTCTGTGCCGAGCAGATTACCTGCGCCGCGAATTTCAAGGTCTCTCATAGAAATATTGAATCCTTCTCCTAAATCTGTGTATTCTTCGATTGCTTGAAGTCTTTTAACAGCTTTTTTTGTTACAGAATCAATTGAAGGGACAAGAAGATATGCATAAGCCTGTTTATCACTTCTTCCAACTCTCCCTCTAAGTTGATGAAGTTCTGCAAGTCCAAATCTATCTGCACGATTGATAATAATTGTATTTACACTTGGAATATCGATTCCTGATTCAATTATTTTTGTAGAGATAAGAACATCATATCGTTTGTTCAAGAAATCATGAATTACTTTTTCGAGCTGTGAAGGTTTCATCTGTCCATGAGCAATTCCAATTTTTACTTCAGGAACATGTTTTTGAATATAAGCTGCAATTTTATCTATTGATTGAATTCTGTCGTGAATAAAATAAACTTGACCGCCTCTGTTCACTTCATGCAATATCCAATCACGAATCTTAAAAATATCAAATGTATCTACTTTAGTATAAATAGGCTGACGATTAGGAGGCGGGGTTGCAATGATTGATAAATCACGAGCACCTAACAAAGAAAGATTCAATGTTCTTGGAATTGGAGTAGCAGTTAAAGTAAGTGTATCAACATTTGCTTTAAAGGAACGAAGTTTTTCTTTTGCCATAACACCAAATCGATGTTCTTCATCAATGATTAAAAGTCCTAAATCTTTGAACTGAACATCATTTGATAATAATCGATGAGTACCAATGATAATATCAATTTCTCCTTTAGCAAGTTTTTCAATAATTTCTTTTTGTTCTTTTTGAGTTCGAAATCTTGAGAGCATTTCAATTCGAACAGGAAATTGAGCAAGTCTGTCTTTGAAAGTATTAAAATGCTGTTCTGCAAGAATTGTAGTTGGAACAAGAAGAGCAACTTGCTTGCTGTCGTTAACAGCTTTGAAAGCAGCTCGAACTGCAATTTCTGTTTTGCCAAATCCAACATCGCCGCATACAAGTCTGTCCATTGGATTTTCACTTTCCATGTCATTTTTTACTTCTTCTGTAACACGCATCTGGTCTGGTGTATCTTCATAAATGAAAGAAGCTTCGAGTTCTTTTTGCCAGATTGTATCGGTACTAAAAGCAAATCCTTTTGTTAATTTTCTTTTTGCATATAAAGTAATTAACTCTCGAGCTGCATCTTTAATTTTTGATTTAACTTTTTTCTTAGTTCTTGTCCATTCACCGCTTCCAAGTTTTGTAAGTTTTGGCTGAACATTATCTTTTGATGAAAATTTTTTAACGAGAGAAAGATAATTGAGATTTACATAGACAACATCTCCATCTGCATACAATATTTTGATTGATTCCTGTTCTACTTCACCAATTTTTATTGTTTCAAGTCCAGCATATTGTCCAATTCCATAAATTTCATGGACGACAAAATCACCTTTTTTAATAGACGCAAAATCTTTAGCTCTGGATTTTTTAGCTTTTAATCTGGTTGAAATTTTTGTTCGATAAGGCTTATTAAAAATTTGATAATCTGTTAGAACTGCAATTTTATCGTTTCTCGAAATGAAGCCTGCTTTTATTGGAAATGAAATGATTTTGATTTTTCCTTCTTCAATAAATTCAGCAAGTTCTGTTTTAAAATCTGAAAGAAGTTCAGTTAATCTTTTACTTTGAAGTTCATTTTCTGCAGTGATAATTATTTTATTTCCTTTCTCTAAATAACTTTTAAGAATTGTAAAAAGAAGTTCAAAGTTGGAATTGATAGTTGGAGGTTCAGACAATTCCAAATTTAACTTGTTATCATAAACATTTAGAGTATCTTCGATTATCCATCGTGCATTTTCATTGAATAATTTTTCTAAATTTTCTTTTTGTTCATTTTCATCTTTTAAAGAATCAAAAATGTATTTTGATGAATTAATTAACTTGTTATCAAACAATTCTTCCTTTAATTCTTCATCAAGTTCCTCATCTTCAATATTTTGAATCGGTTTGTTATGTAATGAATCATTTACTAATTCTTTTAATTTATAATCTGCAGCAAATATAACCGGATTATTCAGATATGAAAAAATATTTTCTGTAAAAATCAATGAATCATTTAATAAAGGAGCCAGTGTTATAAAATCAACTTTTTCTGTTGAACGCTGACTTTCTGGATCAAAGTGACGAATTGATTCAATAAAATCGCCATCAAATTCTAATCGGCATGGATGTTTTTCGCTGTATGACCAGAAATCAATAATTGAACCTCGTATTGCAAAATCTCCTTGTTCATCTACAAATCTATCCTGATTGTAATTCAAAAGATTGAGATATTCTATTAGTTCATTATAAGATATATTGCTGCCTGTAGTTATTTGAGTAATATTATCCTTAAAAGATTTATTTGAAGGAAATTTTTGAGTTAACAACTCATAAGTGGAAATTAAAATAAAATTTTCTCGTTTTGTTAAATCTGTTAATTTCTCTTGAACTGATTCAATATCAAATTCATCAATAACAATAATTTTATCACCTGCGCCAAGAAGGTCAAGTTCAACTCTTGTTTCGTTTAGTGATTGTAAATCTTCACACAAAAGAAAAATTTGTTTTTCTTTTTGAAATAGATGTGCAACAAAAAGATTACGTGAAGAACCTGCAAAATTTGAGATGATAAGTTTTTCCTTAGGATTTAACTCTGCTATGCTTTTATTCAATGATTCAAAAAATGAAAACGAGCTTTTGAATGTTTCAAAAATTGATTTCATAAAATCCATTATAATTTTTAAAATACATAATAATTCAACTCCTCAAATAACGAGGGTGAATTAAAACAATGAACACCAGCAAGTTTTCACCAAGCTGGTGCTCAAATAAATTTACATCGTAAAATTAAGCAGAAAAAAATTAAGAATTATTGTTTTGTAAATTCCATAATTACACGGGTATTTACACCTGGCATACCAAAATCGCTCAAATCCATTTGTAATGTAATCCTAAGTTTATTCCCCGAAATCTCATAATCAAATGTTTGAGTCTCCCCAGAATTACTTTTCATTGTAATTTTTCCATCAGAAACACTCCATGTTCCGGTATCGGTCTCAGACCCCCCAGAGTCTGTAAAAGTGGCTTCAAATGTGTGGTCGCTTTTCATCTTAAATGTTACACTAATGCCTGCCTGTTGCGGATTAATTTCCATATTTCCATAATCAGGCAAAATAAGTTTGGTTAATACCCATGTACCAACGATATCATTTTCAGGACTTACGGGATTATCCTCTTTGTTGCATGATGCGGTAAATATCAGCAATGTTATTAAAAATAATGTAAAAAGTTTTTCTCTCATTGTTTACCTCGATTATTAGTTTAAGTTATAGTTTTGAAAGATGAGAAAATTTCATCTTCTTAGGTTTTACAAGTCTTTCAAAATCTTCATAAGACATTTGAATAAGTTCAACATGAGTGCCTGCATTAAATGCAATTTCTTTGTCTTCGGACAAAGCTTCGTCAACATAAACTTCCATGTTATAGAGATTTCCGAAAGGAGGCATAGCACCTACTTCACATTCAGGAAACTTATCCAGAAATTCCTGTTCGTTTGCAAGTCTAACATTTTCATTTCCCAATGCATTTTTAAGCAAATCAAAATCAACTTTATGAGTAGCAGGAAGAACAAGCATTGCCATTTTTCCGTTGATTTTAATCAAGACTGTCTTTGCCAAATTCTTCCCTTTAATGTGAGCAGAGGCAGCAATTTCTTGAGAAGTATAGGCAAGTGAATGTCTGATTGTGACATACTTCACATTATTCTGATCTAGAAACTCTTTTAATTTTTTTGAAGGCATTTTCCCTCCAAGCTGTTTTTATTAATCATGTCAGCAACAGTAAAGTAATTTCACAACGAAATCAAAACAACATTTCAGCAAATCCCAGAAAAATATTAGCAGTGAAATGAGGCATTTGAAAATTAGCAACAATAAATAATGAATTCAATTATTATTTCAGAATTAACAAAATTTTATTTCCCAATTTTTTATTCTTTTTAATTTTTCCATATCTTAGAACTCAAATATTTCCACTTAATCAATGAACTACTTCTTAGGGATTGACGGCGGCGGAACAAAAACAAAATGTGTTTGCATAGACGATAATCTTAATATAATTTATGAACTTGAGGGTAGTCCTTCGAACCCTTTAATAATTGGTTACGAAAATTCTGCTACTGTTTTGATTAATTTGATTGAACAGGTAACTAAAAGATGGAATATTTTACATTGCACACTTGGAATTTCAGGCTGCGGGAGAAAAGAAAATTCAGAAAATTTAAGAAAAGCATTAATTAAAAAATCGAAAGAGAAAAAAATTATACTGCCAGAATTCAACATAACCAGTGATATTGAAATTGCACACGAAGGAGCTTTTCATGGTAATGATGGAACAATTTTAATAATTGGAACAGGTTCCATTTTATTTTCTAAGAAAAATGGAAAAACATTTATTGCAGGTGGTTACGGCAGATTAATTGGCGATGAAGGAAGCGGATATTCAATTGGCAAAAAGGGATTACAAGCAGCTTCAAAAAATTTTGACGGCAGATTTGATAAAACAATGTTGACAGATATTCTTAAGAAAAATTTCTCGATTAACAATCGTGATGAACTCATCAAAAGTATTTACAACAATAATTTAGAAATACAAAACTTTGCTCCTTATGTTATTAATGCTGCAGCTAAAAAAGATAAAATTGCAATCTCAATACTTGAGGAAGAATCAGAAGAAATTCTTCTTCTTATTAAATCTGCAAAAAAATTTTGGAATGAAAACTTTAGGCTTTGTTTAATTGGAAATTTAATAACTAGCAATAATTTTTATTCAAAATTGATTAAAGAAAAAATCAAAAAGAATTTCAAAGAAATAAAAATTATCAAACCAAAATTTACTCCAGAATTTGGTGCAGCATTATTTGCCAAAAAAGTTTATTCATCAAAACTGAATGAAAAATGATAATTAAAAAAACTCACGATAAAAAAATTGCAAAAACTAAAAATCCATGGTTTTGGATTCCAACTTTATATTTTGCAGAAGGTCTTCCATATGTAATTGTAATTACTGTTTCGGTAATAATGTATAAACGACTTGGAATTTCAAATGCTGATATAGCTCTCTATACAAGCTGGCTTTACCTTCCTTGGGTTATTAAACCTTTATGGAGTCCATTTGTTGATATATTCAGAACAAAACGTTTCTGGATACTTTCAATGCAGCTATTGATTGGAGCTGGTTTAGCCGGTGTTGCGTTAACAATTCCAGTCCCCGATTTTTTTCAATTCACACTTGCATTTTTTTGGTTAATTGCTTTTAGTTCTGCAACCCACGATATATCTGCAGATGGTTTTTATATGCTTTCTCTTTCTGAAAGCAAACAATCTTTGTTTGTTGGAATTAGAAGCACATTTTATAGAATTGCAATGATTGCAGGGCAGGGATTGCTAGTCATTCTTGCTGGATACTTAGAATCAACTTTTTCCGTTACACCCGCAGAAGTAAAATTAATTGCATCACCAGAAAAATTTTTCGAAAACACAATTCGAATTGATTCATCAAAAGTTTTTCCAATTGAAGGTAAATTAAAAATTGTTGCCCGACCATCAATACTTGAAATAAGCACACATCCTCAAACAAAAGAGACAGTGAATTTCTATGTAAACTTTGCACAAAAGTTTAACATTATAAATGGATTCACAAAAGAAAGATTATCTGTTCCCGATACAACAAATCCACATGAATTAGTTGGAAATATTGGATTAATTTCTTTTCATCTTTCAGGAAAGCCGGAGGAAGGAAAAAATTATAACATTACTCTCGACTTTTCTAATGGTTCCTCCGGTTTTTCAATATTAACAGGCAAATCAATTACTTTCAACTCGAACAACTGGAATAAATTAGCATATGCAGTTGTTCAAATAGACCCTTTAGTTCAAAAAAAGTCTGAAGCAGTATTAAAAATTCAATCAGAAAAAATTCTTATAGCATGGATAATTCCTTTTGCACTTGTTGCAATACTTTATTTTATATTTTTTATCTATCATAATTTTATTTTACCTCGTCCTGCAGCAGATAAATCAATACTTCAGGAAAGAAGGTCATCAGTTATAAAAGAATTTTTCAGAGCATTTTTCAGATTTTTTGAAAAAGAAAAAATTCTGTTGATTATTGGATTTCTCCTGTTATATAGACTTGGCGAAGCACAATTAGTCAAATTAGTTTCACCATTCATGCTCGATTCCTATGAAGCTGGAGGACTTGGTTTATCAACTTCTGATGTTGGCTTTATCTATGGAACTATCGGAATTATTGCATTAATCTTGGGAGGCATTCTTGGTGGAATTTTAATCTCTAAAAAAGGTCTTAAATCAATGTTAATTCCAATGCTTATCGCTTTGAATGTTCCAGATTTATTGTATGTTTTTCTTGCTTATGCACAACCAACTAATTTATATATCATTAATGCTTGTGTTGCAGTTGAACAATTTGGTTATGGTCTTGGTTTTACTGCTTACATGATGTATATGATTTATATTTCCGAAGGTGAATACAAAACATCTCATTATGCAATTGCAACAGGATTTATGGCATTGGGAATGATGCTGCCAGGAATGTTCAGCGGAATGATTCAGGAAGCAATTGGTTACAAATATTTCTTCATCTGGGTTTGTATTGCAACAATTCCTTCATTCATTTTAGCAAAATATATTCCTATCGATTCCTCTTTTGGAAAAAGAAATAATCAATCTAATTCGAACAAATAATAAATGAATTCGTCTTATGTTTGCAAATTTTCGGAGTATTTTTAATTGCATAGTGAAAAAGTAATAGAAGTAAAAGGCTTAACAAAAAAATTTGGCAATTTAACTGCTGTAGATAATCTTGATTTTAATGTTTATCGAGGAGATATATTTGGATTTCTTGGACCAAATGGTGCAGGTAAAAGTACAACAATTAGAATGCTCCTTTCATTAATTAAACCAACAGCCGGCTCAATTAAAATTTTCGGACTCCCTCTTAAATCAAATAGAAAAGTTATACTAAAAAAAGTTGGAGCAATTGTAGAGAAACCGGACTTCTATCTTTATCTCTCAGCATATCAAAATCTTGAAATACTTGGAAGATTAAGTGGAATTGATGTAACAAAAGGCAAAATTATGGAAATGCTTGAATTAGTTGGACTTTCTGAAAGATATAAAAGCAAAGTAAAAACATTTTCTCATGGAATGAAACAAAGACTTGGTCTTGCACAGGCACTTTTGCATGACCCCGAATTAATAATTCTTGATGAACCAACTACAGGTTTAGACCCTCAAGGCATGAAAGAAATTCGTGATTTAATTATTCATCTCAGCAAAGATAAAGGAAAAACAATTTTTCTTTCTTCGCATATATTAAGAGAAGTTGAATTAATTGCAACAAGAATGATTATCATCAATAAAGGTAAAGCACAAGTTGAAGGAAATGTTCAGGACTTATTGAATTCAGGAAATGTTACGGTAACTTTTGAAGTTAATGATATTGAAAATGCAATTAGAATTATTGATTCATCGCAATGGAAAAATTATTTCAAATCATCAGAAAAAAATTTAATCTATTTTGAAATGCCGCAAAATGAAATTTCTTTTCTTAATAAATATCTAATAGAAAATAATATAGAAGTAAGTGCAGTTGTACCTGTCCGTTCACTTGAAGATTATTTCCTAAAAATTACAGAAGGAAACGAAAAGTGAAAACCTTGATTTATATCGAGTTATTGAAAATTTATAAAAAGTGGCGCACTTATATTGGATTTATTGCAATAGGTATATTGATTCCTATAATTCAGCTTGCTCTTTATTCAACTAAAGACCAGTATATTCGAGTTCTTACAAGAGGTTTGCAGGATTCATTCATTTTTATTGGAAACTTATTCAATGGTTATTTAATTGCATATCTAATTTTGTCATCCCTATTTATTCATATTCCTTTTCTTATTGTTCTTGTTGGCGGAGATGTTTTTGCTGGCGAAGCAACTGCAGGCACTTACAGAATGCTTCTAATCAGGCCAGTATCAAGATTTGAAGTGATAATTTCTAAATATGTTGCCGGGATAATTTATGTAATATCATTAATCCTCTGGCTTGTGTTATTAAGTCTTGTTGTGAGCATTTTATTGTTTGGAACAGGAAATCTAATTTCATTTCGAGGAAAGCTGATAATCTTCGATTCAAATGATGTATTGTGGAGATTTTTTTACGCTTATTTATTTGCAATATTAAGTATGATTACAGTTTATTCTCTTTCATTTTTATTTTCTTCTCTTGTTGAAAATGCAATAGGTCCAATTGTAGCAACTATGGCTGTAATCATAATTTTGTTTGTGTTATCAGCTTTGCCAATTGAATTTTTTGACAAAATACAACCTTATTTTTTTACAACACATATGTCACAGTGGGATAAATTTTTTAATGAGAATGTAGATTTCAAAGAAATAATAAATTCTGCATTTGTTCTTGTCGGATATTCAATTGGATTTCTTATTTTGACTTCAATTATATTTATTAGAAAAGATATTTTGAGTTAATAAACATGGCTGTAATACTTTCAATAATGATTTTTCTGCACTGCACTTTTGCACAACAAAAAGATGCATTAAAAATTCTAAATGATATCAAACATAAGTATGATTTAATAAAAGATTATGAAGTTGAGGCGGAAATTAAATTTGACTTTTCATCAATCAAGGTTCCAGATACAAAAATCAAAATTTATTATAAGAAACCAAATAAAACCAAAATTCAATCAGATAACTTTGCTATGATTCCTAAACAGGCAGTTAGTTTTTCACCTATTGATTTATTCAAAAGTGACTACTCTGCTGTTTTTGTCCGTTCAGAATTGTTAGATTCCAAAAGTGTTGATGTAATAAAAGTTATCCCAAATTCAGATACTACTGATATAATTTTATCAACATTATGGATTGATTCTTCTGATAAACTTATTAGAAAAATTGAAACAGTAAACAAACATTCAATGACTGTAAGAATTGATTTATCATACAACGACAACAAATATGGTTTGCCATCGAAAGTAATTTTTTCATTTGGTTCAGAAGAAAAGAATGGAAATCAATCAACACAAAAAAATTTAGGAGCAAATTTCAGAAGAAGTCTTAATGGAACTGTAACAATAATTTATTCCAATTATAAAATTAACAAAGGCATTCCTGACAAAATTTTTATGAATAACTAATTTTCACTGTTTCCAATAATATTTACACTAACTTCAATATTATCAGCTACTTTATTTCCAATTATTTGATTATTGATATTAAAATCAGAAAGCTTAATGTTAAATTTTGCTTTTACGCCAAGCAAATCTCCAGGTGCTCTCTTCTGTGTTTCTTCATTTTCATCAAGATAAACAGCCTCAGCTGCGGCTGAAATAATTCTTGTAACTCCATGCAATGTAAAATTTCCATTTACTTTAAAACTTAGTTTGTTATCGCCTGTCTGTTTTACATCACTGACAGAAATAACTTCGAAAATAATGTCAGGATATTTTTCTGCATTAAGCCAATTTTTGCTTCTTAAATGTTGATTACGAAGCTCAATCCCTGTATTAATCGATTCTACTTTTACAATAATTTTTCCTTTCAATGTTTTAGCAAAATCGGCAACATCAAAAGTAACTTTGCCCGATATTCCATTAGCAGTTCCCGTAATATCTTCAAGTGGAGTAGTGCTGAAAAAAACTGCCTGATTTCTGCCATTCTTATCATAAAAATCAAAAGTTTTAATTCCTTTTGCTTTTACTTTAAAGCCCTGTGAGTAAATAGAAACAATTGCAATTAGAAAAAATAACACAACAAATTTCGGCTTCATAACAAATCCTCATTACTTTATCGCCAAAACATACTATTGTAGTTTTTAGTTCACAGGATAAAATTTTTTATGATTCATAATTATAACCATTTAAATTTTTGCTCATTTTATCGATTATAAAAGTGGGAATCAAAAACTTCTGTATCATAAGGAATTATTATGGAATATAAATTATTATTTGTAGATGATAATCAAAAAATTTTAAATGAATATGCTCAACTATTAACTCCTTTTAGCAATAAGTGGCAGGGTTATTTTGCAAGAAATGCAAAAGAAGCTTTAGATATATTGAAAACAAATGAAATTGATGCCTGCCTTGTAGATTATATTATGCCTGAACTTAATGGAATTGAATTATTATCAAGAATAAAAAAAAATTATCCAAAGGTATTGAGAATTCTTCTTGCTTCAGATAAAGATGAAAAATTATCAATCCGAAATTTTAATTTAGCTCATCAATTCCTGCTTAAGCCGGATAATTTTGAATCAATTAGAATAAAATTGGAACTCCCTCTGATACTTAAGAATTTGATAACAAATGAAAGAACATTAATCAAACTAAATGGAGAAGATGGAATTCCTTCGTTGCCAGAAATTTATTATAAAATAGAAAAAGAAATTTTTTCACCTGAAGCCTCAATTCACAGAGTAGTAAATTTAATAGCCAAAGATATTGCATTAACAACCAAAATTTTTCAATTAGTAAATTCAGCTTTTGTTGGTATTGCTGCAAAAATAACTGACTTGCATCAAGCAATTAATATACTTGGGCTTAATGTTGTTAAGTCTGTAATTCTCTATGAAAAAGTATTTTCTCATTTAGATAAAAAAGAAGGACTGAAAGAAATAATCGAAACAATCTGGAATCATAGTCTTGTTGTAAGTACTTTATCACATAAATTAACATATCATTTTACACAAAAGAGAGAATTAGCTGAAGAAGCATACATAGCAGGAATTTTGCATGATATTGGTAAAATAATTTTAATGAACATTGAACAAAATCATTCTAAAGTATTAGAATTCTTCAACAACAGTGCTTCAATTAATGATGAAGATGTTAAAAAATATTATGGGGCTTCTCACTCAGAACTTGGAGCATATGCTCTTTCACTATGGGGTTTTTCCAAAGAAATTGTGGAAGCTATTCTTTTGCATCATGGAACTCCAACAATCAATGATTTCAATGTTACTTCAGCTGTACAAATAAGCAATAAATTAGCAAATATTGAAGGGATAGATGATTCAATTTATGATACTATTTATACTAAAGATGGTTTAATTGAACTTTTAAATGGTCATGAAGAAAAAGTAGAGAACGCATAATATTAATAAAAATCATTCTCTTACTCTTTATTCCTAAATATAAAAAAGAGAATGCTGCCTGTTAAAATGCTGATTCCGCTTATTAATAAACTTAAATCCAATCCCCATACAAATTTATTCACCCATTTCTTTTCTGTCCATCCAAAGAGTTCATCTTTGGTTTCAATAAGAACTTGCGACTTTGTAAAAATTTCACCACCATAGAATAACCAAATAATCATCGACAAAAACACAATTGAAATAACTGCAAACAAAATTATTCTTTGTTTCTTATTCATAAATCCTCCAAATATTATTGTTCTTCAAACAATAATTTGAATCAATTAATTCATAAATTGAATCTGTTTACAAAATGATTTAATTTTTGTCAGTAAATAGAATATTCAAAATCACTATTGAGGAAATTGTTATGAAAATTCATGAATTTCAGGCAAAAGAAACTCTAAAAAAATATAATGTTCCTGTTCAGGATGGAATTGCAATCAAAGATATTTCAGAATTTGATAATGCAATCGCACAGCTTCAGGCAAAAGGAATTAATCAATTTGTAGTAAAAGCACAAATTCATGCCGGTGGAAGAGGCAAAGGAAAAATTTATAATGTAAATAACAGAGATGAACTGATACTTGAAGGCGGAGTAAAATTCACCACATCTATAGAAAAAGCAAAAGAATATGCCTCAAAAATGCTTGGCAATTTGCTTGTAACTCATCAAACAGGTCCTGAAGGAAAAATTGTAAAAACAATTTTTATTACAGAAGGTTTGGATTACAAAAAAGAACTTTATCTTGGAATTTTGCTCGATAGAAGTGTTGCTCGAAATGTTATAATGGCTTCAACTGAAGGTGGAGTTGAGATAGAAAAAGTTGCCGCCGAAACACCAGAAAAAATTTTGAAAGTATGGATTGACCCTGCAGTTGGACTTCAACCCTATCAGGCAAGAGAACTTGCATTTGGTCTTGGATTGAATGGAACAGCATACAAAAATTTCATTCCATTTGTGATGAAACTATATAATGCTTACGAAGATACAGATGCCTCACTGCTTGAAATAAATCCTTTGATTATCACAAACGACGATAGAATTGTTGCACTTGATGCAAAAATGAATTTTGATGATAACGCACTTTATCGTCACCCTGAAATTGCAGCATATCGAGATTTAGATGAAGAAGAACCTCTCGAAATTGAAGCATCAAAATACAATCTTAATTACATAAAACTTGATGGAAATGTTGGATGCATGGTTAATGGTGCTGGACTTGCAATGGCTACAATGGATATTATAAAATTAGCAGGAGGAGAACCTGCAAACTTCTTAGATGTTGGTGGAACTGCAAATAAAGAAACTGTTGCTAATGGATTTAAAATTATTCTTGCCGACCCAAATGTTAAAGCAATTTTAATTAACATATTTGGTGGAATTGTTCGGTGCGACAGAGTTGCTCAGGGTGTAATCGATGCTGTTAAAGAAGTTAATGTAACTGTTCCTGTTGTAATTCGTCTTGAAGGTACAAATGCAGAACTTGCAAAAGAAATGCTTGAAAATTCAGGATTGAACTTTGAAGTTGCATCTTCACTGAAAGAAGCTGCATATAAAGTAACTTCTGTTCTGTCACAAAAAAATTAATAAATATGCTGCTTGAACTATTAATAAAAACTTCTGGTTACTATTAGCAAAGAAAAAATTTAACAGCTGGAATTAATTATGATTGAAATTAGAATTACAATCGAAGCCATAATTTCCATTTTGATAGAAAAAATGAAAATTGAATTAAGGCAAAGACAAAGATGTGGATTAATTCCAGTTGGATTACGCCTTGAAGATCTTAGTTATAGTCAATTAATAAAAATTGTTGAGGCTTCTATATTCGATACTCTCTTTATGCTGCCTATCGATTTAGTCCTGATGGATTCAAATATTTCACAATTAATTACAGAGGCTGTCAAAGCATTGTCAAGAATTTTTAAGAAAGAAGAATTTGCAATGTTTAATAGAAGACAAGCACAAAAAATTATTAATCGAGTAAAGAAATTTTTATCTGAATCTATAAAAACAGATGATTTTAAAAACAATTGATTTCCGTGAAATTCAATAACAAAAAAATTCTGACATAAACAAAATTGGGGTTAAATATGGATGCACTATTATTAGCCCGCTTACAATTTGCATTCACAGTTGGATTCCACTTTATATTTCCTCCTTTAAGTATTGGACTTGCATGGCTTCTTGTTATACTTGAAGCAATTGGTTGGAAAAGAAATGATGAATCATTCATTATGCTTGGAAATTTTTTTGGAAAAATCCTTGGATTGATTTTCGCAATGGGTGTGGCAACAGGAGTTGTAATGGAATTCCAATTTGGCACAAACTGGGCAGAGTATTCAAAATTTGTTGGTGATATTTTCGGCGCACCGCTGGCAGCAGAAGGCATTTTTGCATTCTTTCTTGAATCAACCTTTCTAGGCCTATATATTTTTGGAAGGAACAAAGTTTCAAAGGGTGTTCACTGGTTTTCTATTCTAATGGTTGCTGTTGGCGCAACAATTTCTGCTTTCTGGATTCTTGTTGCTAACTCTTGGCAGCAAACTCCTGCGGGTTATGTCATCAGAAATGGAAGAGCAGAACTTGTTGACTTCTGGGCAGCTGTTTTTAATCCCTCAACACTTCCAAGATTTTTTCACACTTTTACAGCATCATTAATTTCTGGTGCTTTTCTAATGATGGGAATTTCTGCTTACTTAATTATTAAAAACAAAGAACTCGAAGCTGCAAAAAAATCATTTCGTTTAGCTCTAATTTTTGGATTAATTGTTTCTGTTCTTGAAGTTTTTCCATTTGGACATGAACATGGAAGACAAGTAGCAAGAACTCAACCAGAAAAGTTTGCTGCAATTCAGGGTTTATACACCACTCAAAGTGGAGCACCAATTGCTTTATTTGCAATTCCATTTGACCATCCCCCAGAATTAAAAGCACCAATTGAGATTCCAGGATTGTTAAGCTGGTTAGCATTTGGAGATATCAATGCAAAAGTAAAAGGCATAAATGAATTTCCACGCGAAGAAATTCCTCCATTGTTCCTGACATTTGTATCTTATCATAACATGGTTCTGCTTGGAATGTATTTCATTTTTATAACAGCATTGGGAACATACTTCCTCTGGAAGAAAAAAATCTGGGACAAAAAGAAACTATTGAAAATTTACATTTGGTCAATCCCGCTTCCTGTAATTGCCTGCCAGCTTGGATGGATTGCTGCAGAAGTTGGAAGACAGCCATGGATTGTTTATAAATTATTAAAAACAAGCGAAGCTGCCTCGATAACCGTAAGCGCAGGTGAAATTCTATTCTCAATTATTCTTTTTGGAATAATTTATTTACTTCTCTTTGCACTTTTCTTATATGTTCTTATTAATAAAATTAAACATGGACCAGAACCAATTAATCCAAAGGAGGCAACATTATGATAGACCTCAATACAATCTGGTTTATTTTAATTGCTGTATTAATTATTGGTTATTCCATACTTGACGGATTTGACTTAGGTGTTGGAATAATTCATTTATTTACAAAAGATGAAAATGAAAAAAGAATTAACATAAATGCTATTGGACCAGTTTGGGATGGAAATGAAGTTTGGCTTTTAACTGCAGGTGGAGCTTTGTTTGCTGCATTCCCCGTCGTTTATGCAACAGTATTCAGTGCATTTTATCTTGCATTAATGATATTACTCACAGCCCTGATACTTCGTGCTGTTTCATTTGAATTCAGAGGTAAAATTGTTTCCGATATTTATAAAAAAATTTGGGATAACGCTTTTGGAATTGGAAGTTTATTGATTGCACTTTTATTAAGTGTTGCTTATGGAAATATTCTTAGAGGAATCCCTATTAACGAATCAAGAATTTATTCCGGTTCATTTTTCAGTTTGCTCAATCCTTATGCCTTGATAATTGGATTAACTGGAGTTTCCTTGTTTATAATGCATGGTGCAATTTATATGACAATGAAAACAGAAGGCGCACAACTTCAGAGAATGATTAAATGGGCAACCGGCAGCTGGATGACGTTTATTGTTCTTTATATCATTGCAACATTTTTTACATTCTTTTATTCGGGCTATTTATTTGAAGGCATGACAAAAAATTATTTGTTCTGGATTTTGTTTATCCTTCTTTTACTATCATTATTTTATATACCAATTGGATTAAAAAGTCAAAAATATTTTCTTTCATTTTTATCATCTTCAATTACAATTGCTGCGGCATTTGGAATAAGTGCTGTAAGTTTGTATCCTCGTCTTGTGCCCTCAAGCATCGATTTAAATTTCAGTTTAACAACTTATAATGCTTCTTCATCCCAATATACATTGAACACAATGTTAATTATTGCATTAATTGGAATGCCGATAGTTATTGCATACACAATATTTGTTTACAGAGTTTTCAAAGGTAAAGTTATTATATCAAAAGATAGTTATTAAATTCAGGTGCCCGGCATTAATAAAAATGTACGGGCACAAATTTCTTAAAATTATTTTCTTGAAATCATAACATAAACAGATGAGGGTAAAATTATTTTATTTACATGCATTGCTTTTCCTTCTTTTCTTATCAGAAATATTTTCACAGGAAATAATCTTTTGTAAAGCAGTAAATGAAAATGGAGACCCAATTGGAATTATAGCAAACAGAAAAGTTGAAACAAATAATAAAATTTTTATCTTGATAAAAAATAATAATAAATCAGAACAGCAAGGAATGAATCTTTTAATCGAAAAAATTAACAACAATATAAAACAAAGCATTTTTTCTTCAACAATTAAATTTAGCAATCTAAAAAACTGGGCAGCTTATGATTACAGTTTTAATCAGGAAGGGACATATTCTGTAAGTCTTATTAATGATAAACAAGAAATTATTTCAAAAGCATTTCTTCTGGTTGAAAATTCTAAAAATAGTTTTATAGGCATTAATGATTATGAAGTGTTTCCAAACTCAAGAATAATATTTTGTGAGAAAGTTATTGGCAACAAACCAATTAACATTATAGATAAAATTTCACTTCGATTTAAAAGCGGCGAAGTGTTTATTTATTTTATTAATAATCGTCCGCTTAATACAAATATAATTCAAGTAAGAATATGGAAAAAGAAAAATATAAATGCACCATACGAAGATTTTGTTGATTTCAAAAAATTCAAAATCGAACCTGATTGGTACGATACTTATTTCAAGTATCAATTCCAGTCTGATGGTTATTACAGAGTTGACATATTTAATGATAAAGATTTATTATTAAAAAGAGCTTATATTATTGTTGAATAAATAAACATCTGAGGTATAAATGAAAGGAATTGTACTTGCAGGAGGTTCTGGTACCAGAATGTACCCAATCTCAAAAGTCTACAGCAAACAATTGACTTTAATTTACGACAAACCTTTAATTTATTATCCAATGTCTGTGTTGATGCTTGGGGGAATTAGAGAAATATTAATTATATCAAATGCTGAGACAATACCACTATACCAAAAATTATTTGAGGATGGTTCACATCTTGGATTAAAAATAGATTATGAAATTCAGGCAGCTCCAAATGGAATTGCAGAATCATTCATCATTGGAGAAAAATTTATTGGGCAGGATTCTGTTACATTAATTTTAGGCGATAACATTTTTTACGGCAAACTCGATTTCTTTTACAAAGCATTAAGAAATAATAAAAATGGAGCAACAATATTTGCATATCAAGTTAACGACCCACAGCGTTATGGCATAGTTGAATTTGATTCAACAGGTAAAGCAATAAGTATTGAAGAAAAACCCAAACAACCCAAATCTAATTTTGCAGTCCCTGGTCTTTATGTTTATGATAACAAAGTTGTAAACATAGCTAAAAATTTAAAACCTTCTGCAAGAGGAGAACTTGAAATTACAGATGTTAATAAAACTTATCTCGAATTAGGAGAACTTCATGTTGAAAAAATTGGAAGAGGAGTTGCCTGGCTTGATACAGGAACTCCTGAATCTTTATTAAAAGCATCTCAATTCTTTGGTGTTATTGAAGATCGACAAGGTTTGAAAGTTGCTTGTCTTGAAGAAATAGCATATCAAAAAGGATTTATCACAAAAGCACAGCTTGAAAATGTAATTGCAAATATTCCTAAATCTCTATATAGAGATTACCTTGAAAAAATTTTGGATGAATAATCTTTCAATTAAATCATCTTCTTCTTTGATATTTGCCAACAAGCTGGGCTTCTGCTAAAATGTGTCCTTTCATTGCATCGAGCAGTTGCCTTTTTGTTGCGCCTTCTTTTAACGACAAAACAACATCAAGTGCGTAGAGTTTGAAAAAATATCTGTGCACACCCGAAGGCGGACAGGGACCACCATAACCCTTTCTATTCCAATCATTCAATCCTTCGAGTGTTCCTTTCGGCAATAATTTTTTATTTGATGCTGCTTCCTTTAATTCTTTTGTTTCTGGAGGAATATTGTACACAATCCAATGAACCCAATCTCCAACAGGTGCGTCTGGATCATCATTTATTAATGCAAGTGATTTTGTTCCTTCTGGAATTTCACTCCAGTTCAATGGAGGAGAAATATTTTCTCCATCGCATGTATATTTTGATGGAATCATCTCTCCATCTTTAAATGCAGATGAAGTAATTTGAAATTTCATTTTGTTCTCCTTGCTTATACAAAGTATTAAAACAAAGAATAATATTAGTTTTGTTTTCATACTTCTTTACTCATTCATTTACAACTGTCATTTGACTTTTGATAAAAAATTTAGGGAACTTACGAATTACACAATGACCAATCATTTCGGCTACTTCTTCTGTCTTAAGATAATTTGTATTAATAACTACATGATATAAAAGCGGGTCTTCAATATCTTTATGAAAATATTTCCAGATATAATTTTTACGCGCCTCATCTTCTCCCTTAATAAAATCTGCTGCAGTTTTATAATCAATGTTATAAAGTCTGCATGCATTTTCAATTCGATAATTTAATGGTGCAACCAAACGAATATGAAATGTATTTGGTCTTTTTGCTGTAATAATATTTGCACCTCGCCCGACAATTATTACATTACCATAATCAGCAAGTTTTAAAATTGTTTGAGATATTTTATGAAGCAGCAAAAGTTTGTTTGGATTAATGCCAAGAATTTCTCCGAACCATGTTTCAATCTTCGGGGGCTTTTCTTCATCAAGATATTTTCTAAAGTGATCTGGCAGGTTATGGTCTGACATAATTTTTTCAATTAATTCCCTGTCGAAATATGTCCAATCATCATAACCTTCAACAGCTCTGCTGTTCAAATACTCAGTCAACTTTTCACATATTGCAGCTGCTCCAATTCCAGTTTGTCGCGATAATGTTATTGTTGGTCCGGGATTTAATTTTCTCTTCTGTGCTTTAGCTTCTTCAGATGCTTCATAATGTTTCTCAATGTAAATGCGGGCTTTTTCATATGCACTCAAGACTTTCATAATCACCTCCATAAAATTTGAGTAATGGAGGAAAGGAATTTTCAAATCTGCATTATGCAGTCATTCTAAATGTAATAAAAAGAAGTTTTAATGTGAATGAAAAACTTCCCCCCTCTCAAAAAATTTTTTGTTGAAATAAGAGAGGGGGTCTTATAAATTATTTAAATGCTGGTGGGTGTTGTTTGTGAAAATCAGTTGCAGCCTGAAATGCATTAGCAAGTGAAATTAATTTTGCTTCTTCAAATAAATTTCCTATGAATGTAAAACTTGTTGGGGTTCCATTTTTCGAAAAACCATTCGGTACAACAACACAAGGATGACCAGTTAAATTTGTAGTCAATAAATTATTTCCTTTCCATGAAGGTGAAATATAAACATCAACTTTATCGAAAATTTTTTTCATTTCTTGAATCAACATATAACGAATTCGATTTGCATTAATATATTCTACTGCAGGAATAAACCTTGCAGCACGAAATACATTAGGCCAGGCATTTTTAATTTGTCTTTTTAATAAATCATCTTGATTAGAACGAGTAAGTTCATCAAATGCTGCAGCGGCTTCGGCTGAAAGTATGAATGCTAAATCTTCTGTTGAAATATATGGCAGTTCAATTGGAATTAATTCTGCACCAAGTTCTTTCAACTTTTCCAATGCAAGAGAATCATTTTTATGAAATGGATAATTACTGTCAAAATCATTTTTCAAATATCCTATTTTTAATTTCTTCAAATTTATTTCTGGTTTATAATTGAATGATGCATCATAAAGAGTTTGGTCGATTCCATCTGTTCCTCTTATTGCATCAAACACAATTGCGAGGTCTTCTGCATTTCTGCATATAACTCCAATTTTATCCATAGACCAGCTTAAAGCCATCGCACCTGTTCGACTGACCCTTCCATAAGTTGGACGCAAACCAGTTACGCCGCAGACAGTTGAAGGTGAAACAATCGAACCCCATGTTTCTGTGCCGACTGCAAAAGGAATCAGTCCAGCAGAAACAGAGGCAGCCGAACCAGCCGATGAACCACTTGAACCTTTAGTTGTATCCCATGGATTGCGAGTTGTGCCACCAAACCAAACATCTCCCCAAGCTAAAGCACCCATCGAAAGTTTTGCTACAAGAACTGCACCTGCATCATGCAATTTTTTTATTACTGTAGCATCTTCATCAATAATTTGATTTTGATAAGGTTCTGCGCCCCAGGTTGTAGGATAATTTTTTGTTGCAAGCAAATCTTTTACACCGTATGGAATACCATGCAGCATTCCTCTGTATTTTCCTTTCGAAATTTCCTCATCAGCTTTTCTGGCTTCTTCAAGTGCCCTTTCTTCTGTAAGTGTAACAACACTGTAAAGTTTTGGACCATATTTTTTTAATCTTTCAAGAATAAATTTTGTAAGCTGTGTAGAAGTAATTTTTCTGGTTTTTATTAAATAAGCAAGTTCTCCGATTGAATAATATGCAAGGTCATTAAAATTTTCTGGAAGTTTTGCATAACTGTAATCACTATAACGAATAGGTTTTTGTTTATTGTCAATTTTGAACCCAACGGGAATTGGATTAAAAAGGATTGCTGGTGGAATGCTGTTGTCAATCTTGATTTTTCGAATATTCAAATAATTGTCTAACTGTTCATCTAATGCATCAAGCATTGAGTCCCTTTCTGCTTCTGTAAATTCGAGACCAATTATTTTTTCAGCATTTTCAACATTTTCTCTTGTGATTTTTTCTTGAGCTTTAATATTAGTCTCAAGTAATGAGATAAGAAATAAAGCTATGAAAATTTTTTTCATGTTATACTCCGATATAAAAGTTATTAAAAAATCACTTTTAAAATTTTTACTGAATTTTTATTCAACTGAAATTTTACTGTTTCCTTGTCAAATAAAATTTCTCTTATATTCTCTTCAAGAAAATTTGATTCATAAATTTTTTTAGGAATGAAAGGCAGTATTAATTTGCATTCAGAATCTTTTCCTGATGATTCATAAATTGTTAAAATTAATTCTTGTGAATTTTCTTCAGATAGTTTAACAGATGTAAGAATTGCATTTCCCGGTAAAATTTGAATAAAAGAATACTCATTTGGTAAACTGCCTTCATGAATATCTTCTACAACATAAAGAAGCGGGTAATTAAATTCATAACCTTTATAAACAGTTTCACTTTCTTCAACTCTTTTTTGATGAGGATAAAGTGAATATTCAAAAGAATGATTTCCTCTATCGGCAGTTGGGTCGGGCCACTTTGGAGAACGAAGCAACGATAATCTCATAACATTTCCCTTAGTATCATAACCATATTTAGATTTGTTTAATAATGCAATTCCAAAATTATCATCAGATAAATCTGCCCACTTCTGAGCATTTACTTCCCACTTGCCTTTATCGAGCTGCGCTTTCAAAGTTGTTGAACGTTTTATCATTCCAAATGGAATTTCATAAGTTGCTAAAGTATCCTGAACATTCAATGGAAAAGAAACCTTGAGCATTGTTTTATCTTCCCACCATTCAACATCTGTTTTAAAATCAATTCTATCAATTCCATTATATAAAATTATATCTTGCTCAAAGAATGAATTTGGAAAATCTTCTGTTGGAAATTCTTTTACTACTCCAGGTTTTAAATAATCATGATAACATCTTAAAATTTTTCTAACAGGACCATCTTCAATTAATTCAGCTTTTCGGAATTTTGACGGATATTCAATTCCTGTTAAACCAATATTCCATGCATCCCATGCTGAAGGCTTATCTTCTAACAATTGAAGTTTATTTGCCTCCCCTGCAATTAATTCTTTGTTGTATCTTTTATCAAAAATACTGCTAACCCACCCTGTATTCGGATTGACATTAACTTTGAAGAAATCATTTTCGATTTCAAAAATATTTTTTAATTCTTTGTTCGTTCTGATTGTGTTTTCATTTTTCTCTTCTCTAATTATGTATGTTTTATATCCGAGTGCAGGAATATCACTTGCAATAAAAATTATTTCTCTTCTCAGTTTGTCCTTCTGAATAATTTGTGATGATATTTCATTCCCTTCGATATCATAAATTTTATAATTGTTTTTATCACCTAATTCAAGTTCAATTTTAACAACATCATTTCGTTTCCAAGATAACGAATTAAATACAATTAATGCTTTGCCATCTTTAATCGAAGAAGTGTTGATATTTTTTGAAATATTTTTTAATGAATTATTAAGAGCAAAATTTCCAAGCTCAAATGATTTTTTATAATCTTGTTCTGCATCAATATAAATTTCCCGAATTCCAGAGCCGGGAAGTATATCATGAAATTGATTAAACAGAACATTTTTCCATGCATCATTAATTAAATCATGATAATCATTTTCCCCAATTATTTTTGAGATTGCAGAAAATTTTTCTGCATTTGTTAAAAGCACTTCACTTTTACGATTCCACTTTTTAATATTTGATTGAGTAGTTGCTGTTCCTCTGTGATATTCGAGATAAAGTTCATTATTCCAAACTGGGAGTTTTGTTAAATCCTGTTTACGAATCCAATCAATATAATTTTGTGCTGTGTTAAATTCTATTTGAGGATAGATAAATAAATTTTTTAGTTGGTCAATTCTTGCCATCATTTCAAGAGAAGGACCGCCGCCGTGGTCTCCCACTCCAAAAAGAACCAGAAGTTTTGTCAATCCTGTGTTTGCTTCATATTGTCTCAACCAATCAACAAGCTGAAATGGATTATCAATTGTATTGACATAATTGAACGGAAAATAAGTTAAAATTTTAGAACCATCAGGTGATTGCCACCAGAATAATCGATAAGGAAAAACATTTGTATCGTTCCAGCCAAGTTTTTGTGTAATAAAAGCATCAAGACCACCAAGCAGCATAAATTGTGGAAGATTCCAATTGTAGCCAAATGAATCTGGATTCCATCCGATTCGAGCAGCAATTCCAAAATTATCTTTAAAGAATTTTTGTCCAAACAATAGTTGCCGAGCCCACGAATCACCACTTGGCAGATTGCAATCAGGTTCAACCCACATGCCTCCAGAAATTTCCCATCTTTTAGATTTAACATAATTTTTAATTTGATTAAATAAATCTGGATAATCTCTCTTCATCCAATCATATAATGCTGCTTGACTTTGAGTGTAAGTAAAATCAGGACGTGCATTAAACATATTCATCACAGCAGAAAATGTTCTTTTTGCTACTTCTTCGGTTTCTTTTTTTCTCCATAACCATGCAGCATCAATGTGAGCATTTGAAGTGAATTGAATTGTATATCTTTTAACATATTCTTGAATTGGTTTTAATTTTTTTAATACCTGATTTACTGATGAAACAAATTTTGTTGTGTCACCATGTTCTAATTCATCTGCTTTGATTTCTTGTGCAAGCTGCTGAAGAAGACTATTTAATTTTTGTTTTTCTTTTTTATCGGCTTTCGATAAATCAATCTTTGGATCAACTTTTACTCTTTCATTAGTTTGATAAGTATCAAAACTTAAAAGCTTTTGTGCAACTTTAAAACTGAGAGAAAGATTTTGAATTAATTTTTGTAGAGATGTTTGATTCTCAAAACTCAGCTTTGCATTGATTAATCTTAGCGGTCCGCCTGTATTTATTGCTTTAACAAGAACAATTATTTTTTCTTTGGGGATTTTATTTGTTAAGATGAATTCGGCATCCCACATAAATTTTCCTTGATATTCACCATTAACCCAGATGTAGCTGTAATCATCAACCGTTGCAAAAAATTTTAGTTTATCTTTAACAGGAATTCCTGCAATGTAAGAAGGGATTTCGATAACTTTTCTGAACCAGCATGAATCAAGTTGAAGGCGTTCGTTTAGTTTTGCTGTCTTCCAATTTGAATCATTAAAATCACTTCTTGTAATTTCTTGAGGTGAAAGAGAAAAATCTGTTGAGTATTTCCAATTATTGAATGATGTTTCGCTGAGAGAATCTAATTGCTCTACAAGTTTGTCAACATTACTTTGAGCAAAGATTGAAAATGAAAAAAAGAAAAGAAGTAATAATTTTTTCATTGTAGTCACCTTTATAAAATTTGTAATAATAATTTTTTGCCATTGGACTTTAGAGATTGTCATTTTGAAAAAACAAATTAATCATTCAATTTCTTTAATAAACTTATACTTCCTCCACTCTTTATGAACTTTGAAGTTTCATTATTTTATAGCACGCAGATGAACACAGATTTACGCTGTTTTGTTTTAGATTTTTCAGTAATCAGTCCATAGCTTATACCTTCTGAATACATATACTTTGGCGTCATTCTGAATCCGCTAAAGGCAGATGAAGAATCTCTTTAAAAAAATGTTTTAGATACTTATTCATTCCAATTAATCGAGACTCCTCAGAAAGACATGTAAATTATTAAGTCATTTTGAACTATGTGAAAATTCTCAAAAAAATCTTTGCGAACTTAGCGGTTTAATAATTTTAACCGAAGAGAATGTGCAAAGATTTATGAGAAATTATAGTAAGTGAATAATTTATCATTTTTAATTTCTCGCTAAGTCGCAAAGACGAAATTTTTTGCGTTTTATTTTTTTGGCTTATTATGTTAAATCACATTTATAATTTTTCTAATCAAGATGTCAAACTTTTTTCTTCGGTTCTTAATAAAAAATTTACTTACATTCATTTAGAAAATTTTTTATAAAGCAGCCATGTTAAAAAAATAGATAGACCAAGAATCAAAGCCGGGAAGATTACTCCCAAAATCGGGCTGCCAATTCTCTGAAATTGTTCTACTAACAAAATCATTTTTCACCTTTTTTTGAATGTTTGTTATGAGAATACCAAGCTAAAATTAAACCGAGAAAAGAAGCCACATAGGCAATAGACATTCCGATTACCATTGCTAATCCTTTATCCATTTAGTTCCTCCCAGCGTGCTTGACGCTCTAATTGTTCAAGATATTCATGTTGTTTCTTCTCATATTCACTTGAAATCACTTTAAGTTTTGGGTCGATTATCCAGTGCATTAGCCATACTAAAAAGATTCCAGCTGCAAGAGTGATAAATCCCCACAAGTTCAATAAAAAACTTCCTACAGTTCCAATCATTAAAAGTATGTAACAGATTGGAGACAAAATTACAGCAAACCAATCTTCTTTACGCCATTCATCTGCTTCCCATGGCGTCCAGGTTCTTCTAATAAAACTCATTTATTACCTCCATTATTATTTACAACATGAGTTAATAAGCCAAGTTTTTGTGCTTCTCTTTTAACTGGTCCCCACCATCCTATTGGTCTTGCCTGAACATAATATTTTACAAGATGTTCCATTGGTTCTGGTTTGGTTAAAAGAGTAACTGGAATGAAAATAACAGCACCAAGCAGCATTAAAAGCCAGAATTGTTGATAATCTGCCAATTGAGGAATTACACCCCAATGAGGCAAAATCCATACTACAAGCCAGCTTAGACCAAGGTTAGCAATCCATGCAGATAAATATCCCCAAGCATTAAATCGCCACCATACAACCTGCAAGATATTAGGCAGCCAGATTCCTGCAGCCATCAGCCACAAAGCAAAAATTAACCATGAAGTTATATCTTCCATCATTAATCCATAGAAAAATGAACCAAGCAATAAAATTAATGTTGCTATTCTGCCAACCCAAACAAGTTCTTTTTCAGATGCAGTTGGCTTGAAGTAATGCAAGTAAAGGTCACGTGTAAAATACATTGCACCAAGATTTAAATGAGATGCAATAGTAGAAACATGAATTGCAATTAAAGCTGCAAAGAAAAATCCAATTAATCCTGTTGGAAGAAATTCGAATCCAAGTCTAAGCCAGCCCAGTTCGTATTCAGATTGATTAGAGATATTTGGGAACATTACAAAAAAAGCTAAAATTGCAGCTGCCCAGATTGCATTTCGTGTTAACACAAGAGCAGTTCCCCACCAGATACTATAACTTGCATCTCTGACAGATTTTGCACTTTGAATTCTTTGAGCTTCAACATACCAATCAATACTTGTTCCCATTCCAAATCCGCCAAGAATTGCAATAACCATCATAGTTAAAAACCAGGCAACTGGAAAATCACCTTCGAACCAGCCTGTAAATGCAAATGGATTTAACCGCCAAGATTGACCCATTGCAATTAATTTGTTCTGAATTTCAAATGGACCACCTGCAGCAATAATTCCCCAGATTGATACAAGCAATATCATTAAAAAAGCAATTATACCTTGTTGAAAATCTGCCATTATAACTCCCCAATAACCAGCAGCAAGAACATAAATTGCACACAAAGAAGAAAACAGAACAAGGCCAATCCATAAGTCCCAACCAAATAAATAGTTACAAACTTTTCCCATAGCTATTCCAACCCAGCCAAGAATGAACATATTCATAAAAACCTGCCAGCCTGAAATCCAGCCTCTTAAAAGTTCGGCTCCAAGTCCATGAAATCTAATTGTGTTCCATTCAGCTTGAGTGTAAGCAAGAGAACGTCTGAATATTCTTGTTGATACAAAAGCACTTATAGCACACCATGCTGAAAAGAAAGTATACCAGAGTCCTGCGATACCATACTTATAAATCACACCTGTAACCCAGATAGGTGTATCAGTTGCTGTGTGAGTAGCATAAACAGATGAAGCTGGCAGCCACCAGGGCAAACCTCTTCCAGCAAGAAAAAAATCAGCTTCTGAACGCTTACCAAGTCGATAAAATGCAACACCAAGACTAACTGTAACAATTAAAAATGCTACCACCCAGAACCAATCAAGGAATTGAAAAGTTACCATATGAACTCCCGATAAGTTGATAAATATTTTATGATGATATGAAATTATGGAGAGCAAGTTTTGAAATCAATAAAAAAATTAAAAAGCAATAAGAATTTATTTACCTTTCTGTAATGTGAAATAAATTGATGTGCCTTCATTAAGTTTGCTTTCAATCCAGAGTTTCCCGCCATTACGTTCAATATGTTCTTTGCAAAGAATCAAACCCAAACCTGTGCCCTTTTCACCTGCTGTTCCTATCTTGGTAAACTTTGAATCTATTGTGAAAATTTTTTCAATTTCTTCTTCACTTATTCCAATACCTTTGTCTTTAATGCAAACTTTTACTTTATCTTCATCTTCTTTTGCAGAGATTATTATATCATTTTTGGGATGTGAAAATTTAATTGCATTCGAAATTAAATTTAATAAAACAGAATCTACAGAAGTTTTATCGGCATATACATTAATTTCTTTTTCTGCATCAATAATAATCTTAATTTCTTTTTTCCGTGCATTTGATTCAAGTATTGAAGAAACACCTCTGATGTTTTCATACAAATTAAAATTCTCGAGTTTATATTCCATTCTGTTGGTTTGAATTCTTGACCACTCCAATAAATTTTCAATCAAATTATATAACTTTATTGAAGAGTTCTTTATTTGAATTAACATGTCATCTAATTCATCTGATGATAATTCATTTCTGTTGCTGTACAAAAATTCTGCAATTGAGGAAATTGAATGGACTGGATTTCTTAAATCGTGAGATATGATTGAAAAGAATTTGTCTTTTGTCTTATTTGCTTTTTCGAGTTCTTCAGCATACCTCTTCAAATCATCCGTTCTTTGTTTTACCATTTCTTCCAATTTCTTAGTTAATTTTTCCTGTTTATCTACACGCCACTTAACATATAAAAATATTAACGATAAAAGTAAAATTGGCGATAAAATCTTAAAAGTCATTGTTTGATAAATATATGGAGGAATTACAATTTTTACTGATGCTTCCTGATTATTCCATTCATAATTATAATTGGAAACTTTTACTCTAAATTTATATTCACCAGGTTCTAAATTGTAATAATAAACTATTCTTCTGTTTCTTACTTCATGCCATTCTTTTTCGTATCCCTCAAGAATATATTTCACCTTTAATTTGAAAGGTTGAATGTAAGAAGCAACAATGTAATCAAACCTGAGTATGTTTGTTCCTGCTGGAGCTTTAATTTCAGAGGATAATTTCACAGGTTCAAAATTGCATAAGACTCTGGAAACATAAACAGGCGGAAAGTAATTACTCGCTTTTATTTTTTGTGGATGAACAAATGAAATTCCATCAATTGTTGCAAACCAGAATTTTCCCTTAGCATCTTTTAAGACTGTTCCCTGAAAACCACCATTGCATTCAGAATTTTTCAATCCTTCAGCTTCATTAAAAAGTTCTGTGTTAACTTCAGTAATTTTTCCTGAAATAAATTTTTCAAGTTCATATTTGGATACTCTAAATATTCCATTATTAAAACCGCACCAGAAATTTCCATTTTCATCTTCAAGGATTGTTTGAACTTCGTTTGTTGGCAAACCATCTTTTTTAGTAATCTTAGAAAATTTATTTCCATCAAAAATCAATATTCCGCTTCCGCTTGCCGTAAGCCAGAGAATTCCTCTTGAATCAAGATGAATAAAATAAATTATATTGCTTGGCAGTCCATTTTCTTCATTAAAATATTGAAAAGTTTTTCCATCAAATATTACCAAACCTTGTCCGATTGTTCCTAAAAATAAATTTCCTTTCTTATCTTCTGTAATAAATCTTATTCTTAATTTTGAAGATTTTTCATCGTTGCTTAAACTGATTAGTTTGCCAGATTTTAATTGATAAAATCCTCCGCTGCCGCATCCAATTAAAAGTCTGTTTTTTGAATCAACAAACAATGCTGTAACTGAAAAATTACAACTTCTGATTTTTGTAAGATTTCCATTCTTGAATAAATACAAGCCTGCTCTTGTGCCAATCCAGATTGAATCGTTTTGCGCTGCAATTGTTTGAATATTTGAATTATCTTCTTTTCTTAAAAAATAATTTTTTACTTCATTTCCTTTGATTAAAGATAAATAATTATTGCTTGATGCAACCCAAATTCCATCTTTATTTTGGGTAACTGCTCTGATAAATTTTTCTTTTAAACCTTCATCAAGAGAAATGGTTGTAAAATTTCCATCTCGCATTCGGTAAAGTCCATTATTGTAACTTCCAATCCACAAATTATTTTCTCTATCCACAAACAAATCGAGCAGAAAATTTATTTCTAAATTTTTATCAAGTGTATGAAATTCAGTTTTGCCGTTAACAATTCTGCATAAGCCCTTTTGAGTTGCAAGGTATAAATTTCCTTCGTCTTCAATAATATCCATTATTTGATGATTCAAAAGATTTTTCTTAAATGGAAATTGTTCTACTCTATTATTAACAATTAAATCCAAACCCTTATCTGTTCCGACGAATAATTTTTCATCTTTCAAAAAAAGTGAACGAACATAATTGCTTAATAATCCTTTGCTCGTATTAATTACAGAAACTTTATAATTATCTTTTTTTGTGGCATCAATTATTACTACACCAGAATTTGATGTCCCCAGATAAATTTTGCCGGTTTTATCGCCAATAATTTTATAGATTGTTTCGTTGTTCAACAATTTTTCTTTTGTAAACTTTTTTATCTTTCCATTTTCAATAACGTTCAATCCTTCAGAAGTTCCAATCCAAATTTGTCCTTTTTCATCTTCATACAAAGAACGAATAATGTTACTTGTCAATCCATCTTTAATTGTATATAATTTTGATTGTTTTGGAGAATATTTTAACAGTCCATCAAAAGTACCAACCCATAAATTTCCTTCTCCGTCTTCAATTAAAGCTACAACTAAAGATGATTTCATTTCGGGAACTACATCTGGATTGTAAACAGTAAATCTAAAGCCGTCAAATTTTACAAAACCTTCTTCTGTTCCAAACCAAATAAATCCATCTTTTGTTTGAATAATGCTGTAGGCTGAATTTTGAGGGAGTCCCTGTTTTGTATTCCAATTATCAAGAACATGCTGCGTTAAATACTTATTGGGATTTAATGCCCCTCCGTAAAATATTTGCTGCAGAAAGAAGAAGATTAAAAAACTACATTGTATTAAAAATTTCAAAGTAATTTGCCCTAATTTTTTTAAAGCAATATAATCCACACTTATTATCGATTAAAAAATAATAAAGTTTATATCCCATGAAAATTTTTTTAAGTAATTTTTGCAAAAATTTTTTGGAGAGCTTATGAAAATTAATCAATATAATCACATAATCTGGGATTGGAATGGCACAATTTTTAATGATGTTGAACTTGGAGTTGAAATTATTAATAAGATTTTATCCGAAAGAGGATTGAATGTTTTAACTGTTGACCGATACAAAGAAATTTTCACAATACCCGTTAAAAATTACTATGAAAAACTTGGCTTCGATTTTTCTAAAGAATCTTTTGAAGTAATTGGTAAATTATGGATTGATGAATATGAAAAAAGAAAATATGAATGCTCTCTTTATGACGGCATAATTGAAGTTCTTGAAAAAATAAAGGAATTGGGAATAGAACAATCAATTCTTTCTGCTTATTCTCAGCATACTCTTGAAGAGATGGCAAATTATTTTAATCTAAGAAAATATTTTAAATACATTGTTGGACTGGATAATATATATGCTGCAGGCAAATTACATCTCGGTATTGAGTTAATGAAAAAACTTGGCAATGGGAAAGAGGAAACTTTATTAATTGGAGATACATTGCACGATTACGAAGTTGCATCTGAAATTGGAGCCGATTGCATTTTAGTAGCAACTGGTCATCAAAATAAAAATATACTATTAACCAGCGGAACAAAAGTTATTGATAATGTTTTGGAGTTGATGGCTGCAAGCTGAAGGTTAAAGGTTACAGGTTAAATGTTAAGGATGCGGATTGACGGAAAAGATTTTTTAGTGATAATAATTTTTTTAGTGATTCATTTTGAAGATTATTCGATTTTTTTTATTTCAAGTAAACTTAATGGATCAATTCTTTTATTAAACCATTGAACTCCAAGATGAAGATGTGGTCCGGTTGATCGACCTGTTGAACCTGCAAGTCCAATTGCTTCCCCTTTCTTAATTCTTTGTTCATCTTTAACAAAAATTTTGCTTAGATGCAGATAAACACTGCTTAAACCCTGACCATGGTCCAGCAAAACAAAATTTCCATTAAAATAAAAATTTTCTCCTGCTAATCGAACAATTCCATCAGTTATTGCATAAACAGAATCTCCTTCATTTGCTGCGAAGTCAATACCATTGTGTATGTTATGAGGTTTTCCATTTAAAATTCTTTGACTTCCAAATAACCCTGTAATTTTAATACTATCAACTGGATAAACAAAACCTGATGAAAAGAGAGCAGACTTTAGCTTTCCAATTTTTGCTCGTGCTCTCTTAATAATTCTTGTTTCTTTTTTAATTCTTGATAATTCCTTTTTAGGAGGTGTTACATATTTCTTTTGTAATGTTAATCTTTGTTCCCCATATAATCTTTTTTCAATCTTGTATTCATATTTGAGTGTTTTTTTGTTTTTTAATTTTACTTTCAAAATAAATTTCCCTTTTGCATCTCTATCAAAACCAAAAATAAAAATACCGTTTTTATCAATTGCTAATTGTTTATTGTTAAGCCATGCAGCTTTCACATTCTCTCCTTTTCCAATTATTACTCCTCCTGCTTTTGGTTCACCAAAAAATTTTATTTCTTGCGAATAAATTCTTAGTGAAAAAATTAAAAATAAAACTAAAGAAAAATTTCTTAAAGAATTCATTTTTCCCTTCAATATTAATTATGATGCTAATAATGTTATTTTTACAAATGTATAAAAACTTTTGTGTAATTTCGCAAAAAAAATTTGTGTCTATGATTAAAAAATTTTTTCTCTTTATCTTTATAACTTCTACCATAATTTTCCCTCAAGAAATTAAACGAGAATATTATAAAAATGGGAAATTGAAATCGGAAGGAACTTATGTTAATGGAGTAAGACATGGAGTTTACAGAGAATATTACGAAAGCGGAAAACTCTGGAAAGAATGGAACTTTGTTAATGGAAAAGAAGAAGGGATTTCCACTTGGTATTTTGAAGATGGCACAAAAAGTATGGAATGGAATTATCACAATGGAAAACTTGAAGGAATATCAAGATGGTATTATGAAACAGGTGAACTATGGGCAGAACCAAATTATGTCAATGATGTTCAGGAAGGATTCAGTAAAACTTATTACAAAAGCGGAGCTTTGCAGGCAATCTGGAATTATCATAATGGCAAATTAAATGGTGTATCAAAAATATTTTATGAAAATGGTCAGGTTGAGGTAGAAAGAAATTATGTTGATGATAAATTAGAAGGCATAAGTAGGGTTTATTATGAATTTGGCGGAATAGCTCTCGAAGCAAATTTTAAGAATGACAAACTAGACGGCAACTCATATTTTTATTATCCAGATGGTTCAATAAAAGTAATTGATACTTATTCAAATGGACAAATTGTTAAACGAGTTAGATATGATATCGGTGGAAAGTTCGATAAAATAGAAGAAAGTTTCAGCGAATATTATGATGAAGGAACAATAAAAGCAGAACTTAACTTCAAAGAAGGGAAAAAGCACGGCAAAATTATTAATTACTACAAAAGCGGATTTGTTCAATCAATACTTAATTACAATGAAGACAAATTAGAAGGTGAATGCAAATTTTTTTACGACGGAGGTATTATATCAGAAATTGCTTACTATAGAAATGGAATGAAAAACGGATTATCAATTAAGTTCAATGATAAAGGAATTAAAATTGCTGAAGATTATTACTCAGATGATTTACTTGAAGGAAAGTCAAAAATTTTTTATGAAACTGGTGAAATTAAGTGTGAAAGAAATTTCAAAAACGGGAAATTGGATGGTCTTGTTATTTCATACTACAAAGATGGAAAAATTAAAGCTGAAGAAAATTATAGAAACGGATTAAAGGAAGGAATATCAAGATGGTATTATCATAATGGCATTATCTCTGATTTCATGATTTACAAAAATAATTTGCTAAATGGTAAATGTTATACATACAACGAAGAAGGTATTGTTATCAAAGAATTGAATTATAAAGACGGCGAAATTGTGCAATGATTTCATAAAAAAATTCCAAAAAATAAAAAGCTATTTTTGATAAAGTTTATTATCTTTAATTAAAAGAATAAATAAATCACGGAGGGAGTATATTAATGTCCCTTTTCTCAGCTAAGTTAAAATCAGATATGCAAAAGTTGAAAGAAGAGAACGACGAACTCAAGAATACCCTCCATGCTTTCATGCAAAAGCATTCAAGTTTAACTGAAATTGATAACAAAATTAATTCTGCAAGAAAAGAGCTTAATGAATTAAAAAATAAAGAAGAAGAACTTCGGAAAAATATTTCGTTAGTTGAATCTGAACTGTCACAAAAGAAAGAAAATCTTGAAAATCTTACTCGACAAATTGAAAATTTGGAAGAAAGAAAATCAAACCTCGAAGCTTTCCTTTCAACAAAAGAAAATCGTGAAATTTCAGAAAATTTATTTTATTCTGAAGAAAAAGAAACAGAGTATCATGAACTCTTAAGCAAGTATAATGAACTTAATGAATCTTTTCAAAAACTCAATGATGAATTTCTTAAACTGCAAGCTGATTATCATCGGCTTCAAGAAGAAAAAGAAAAATTTAGAGATGAATCTTCTTTAGAATCGGAAAGCGAAATAAATAAGTTATCAGAAATTAAAGATGAACTGATAAACAAAATTGAACAACTTAAAGCAGAAGAAACTCAAAGAAATTCTTTATTAAAAAGTCTCGAAGAAAAAATTATTGTATCAGAAGAAATAAAAACAAATCTTGAACAAACTTTAAGCTTGCTTGTAAATCAGCTTTCAGAAAAAGAAAAAATTTATACAGAGTTTATTTACAACAGAGATGCTCTGCTCGAAGAAATCAGGCAAATAGAAAAGCAGCATGACGAGTATGAGTATAAAATCAAATTCAGCAAAGAACAAATTGAAAAATTAGATTCCGAGATTCAGGAATTAACAGAGAAAAAAAATAATCTTCTTGATGAAATAAATAATTTTGAATCAGTTAAAAATGATTTGCAGGAAAGACTTTTAGTTCTCAAAAAAGAAGAAGAAAAATTAAACGAAATACTTACATCACAGAAAAATGCAATTAATGATTATGAGAAAAGAAAGTTTGAAATTGAGAAATCAATTTTACAAATAGAAAGCAACATTTCTCACACACTCATCAAGTTTACAGAAGAAATTAATTCATTTCAAAACAAATTAAATTCACTCAAACAGGAAATTCTTGAAAAAGAAAGAGAAGCTGCAGAAAAAGAAAAACTACTGTTAGAAAAAGCTTATCAGATGGCTGAGTATGATGGTAAAATAAAGGTGCTTCAAAAAGAAAGAAGTTCTATAGAAGAATCAATTTCAATTCTCAAAGAAGAACAAAAAGAATTGAATGAAGAAATTATCAGCTTGAAAGATTACATCAGCAAACAAAAATCTTTTCTTGAAGAATTGAAATCTGAAATTCATTTGCTGCTCAGTAAAAAACATTCGCTTGAAAAAGAAATTAAACAGTTACTAAAACAGGCTAACGAGAGTTATTCAGCACTGGATGAAAGTAAGTATCAAATCAATCAGGATATAATTCAAAGTCAACAGGAACTTGATAATTTAAGAAATCAAATTAGTAGCTTGAAAGAAGAATTAAGAACCCTCAAAACAGAAAGGGCTAACGAAGAAACCCGAAAAGAAGAATACACAGCAAAAATTTCAGAACTGATTGCAATGGAAAATAATCTTAAATACAAAATTTCTGAACACGAAAAACAGCTTGCATTGCTTCAGCAGCAAATAGAAAAATTATCATAAAATTTTTTGACTAATTTTTTTCACTTATGAAACCTAAACCACATATTACATTCAACCTGATAATTATATTCTTTATAGTTACTCAGAATTTATTATCGCAGCAAAAAAATGATACAGAAAAATATAAAAGCAATCCAAATTACAATTTGCAAACTGCAATGTTCGACATTTACAAAACAAAGCAGGCAGATATTGTAATGCTTGGTAATTCAATAACTGCTGGTGCAAATTGGAGTGAACTTTTAGGAAGACCTAATGTTGTTGTTCGTGCAATTCCTGGAGATATACTTCCTGGTTTTTATGCAAGATTAAATTATGTTTTTCGTCTTAAACCAAAAATTGTCTTTATTCTTGGCGGCTTAAATGATATTTATAATTGGACTCCTGTGGAAGAGATTTATAATAATTACCTAAAAATAATCACGGCACTTCAATCAAAAGGAATTATTCCTGTTATTCAATCTACTACTTATGCTGCAAAAGATTATGCAAAAGATTTTGGAGGAACTCCTGAAATTAATGCAGGCAGAAATCGAGAAGTTGATAAGCTGAACAAACTGCTCTATGATTATGCAAGAAAAAACAACATTGATTACATTGACATTAATTCAAAATTATCAACAAGCGATAAATTTTTGCGTCCTGATGTAACCTGGGATGGTGTTCATTTGAATGCAGAAGGTTATAAAATTTGGGCAGAAGAAGTAGAAAAAATTTTGCTTAAGTATAAAATGTAATTATACAAAAAATTTTGGGTCAAAAAATGAAGAACGAAAATAAAATAAAGGAACCATTAATAATTATTGGCTTCACAATAATTATTTTATATCTGATATCATTTATTAAAATTGATTATGATATTGCTGGATTCAAACTAAAGACTATTGATATTTTTTCTGATATCCGTTCAGATGAATCAAGTTCAAGCAAGCAGGAATCTTCACAAAATAATTTAATGAACAATCTGATTAATTCGAAAACCGAAACATTACAAGCAAATTCTTTTAATTCTCTTTCTTTGATAATTGAAACAGTAAAAGACAATCTTAATTTTCTTTTCCCTGCGCAAGGACAAAATGTTAAAATCATCGGCAATACACAGCAGCTTTCTTATTTCTTTGATGCATTAAAAAATATTAAATCAAAGCCTGTTAGAATTGCTCATTATGGAGATTCAATAATTGAAGGAGATTTAATTACAGCAGACATTCGTGAAGCTCTTCAAAAAAAATATGGAGGAAATGCAGTAGGATGGCTTGGAATTGTTTCGCAGGATATAAACTTTAGAATTACAACAAAACATACATTTTCTGATAACTGGGAAAGTGCATCAATCTACACAAACAATCCTAAAAAACTACCATTTGGAATAAGCGGAGAAGTTGCTGTCCCAAAAGGAAATTCATGGGTTCAATATGAAACTACTAATGCAAGAAAAACACTAAAAGATTTTTCTGTTGTTAAGCTCTATTATTCAAATGCAAAAAATTCTCAAATCTTTTACTCATTTGATGGAGGAGCTAAACAAACTGCACAATTGAAACCAGGGAATAATATTCAGGAATTAATTTTAAAACCTGTATCTAAAGCAAAATCAATTCGAATAGAATTCCCGATTCCAGAACAAGCTTATGTTTATGGAGTAAGCTTAGAAAATGAATCTGGAATTTATGTTGATAATTTCCCGCTTCGTGGTAATTCAGGTGTGGATATAAATCAAATCAATCCTTCTGTTCTAAAAGAATTTGCCAAGTATCTTGATTACAATTTAATCATATTCGAATTTGGTTTGAACATACTCGGTTCAACAACAACAGATTATAATTGGTATGAAAGAGAAATGTCAAAAGTGATTAATACATTCAAATCAGTTTTTCCAAAAGCATCGATAATATTGATTGGTGTTCACGATAAAGCAATGAAAAAAGGTTCAAACTTTGTTACGGATCCGGCTGTTTTCAAATTGCTTGATGCACAGAAAAAAATTGCATTGAACAACAATATTGCTTTCTGGAGCATGTTCGATGCAATGGGTGGAGAAAATTCTATGGCAAAATGGGTTAATGCCAATCCACCTCTTGCTTACAGAGATTTCGTTCATTTCAATGATCAGGGAGCAGCAAAAATTGCTCAATTATTTATCAACTCATTAATGGAAGAGTTCAAATAAAATATGACAGATTTTTATTTCAATATCGAAGAAGCAAATACTCTCTGGAAAAGGTGGAAATTAAATTCAGAAAAATATCCAGATAGAGAAGCAGTTGTTCACTGGGTTGCAGGTCAAGAACCTTACCGATGGACTTACAAAAATTTAATTGACACTGCAAAAAAATTTTCACAACACTTGAAAAAAATTGGCATCAAGCCCGGTGAAGTTTGTGCAATTATCATAAGACATAATCCATTATTCTATCCTCTCTATCTTGGAATTTCCAGAATAGGTGCACTGCCTGCTATTTTAGCTTACCCGAATCCTCGACTTCACCCTGATAAATTCAGGCAAGGACTGGAAGGAATGTCACAGCGTTCAGGACTTGATTACATTTTAACAGAAAGAGAACTTGATTCAATCATAAGACCATTAATTGAAAATCCCAAAAGCACAATAAAATCTGTTTTCTTTCCACTTGAATGGGATTTATCAAATTCAACTGACGAAAATCTTGATAATGAAATTGAAGAAATTGCAAATCAAGTTAAAGATACTGATGCTGCCTTTCTTCAGCATTCATCTGGAACAACAGGACTTCAAAAACCTGTTGTGCTTTCTCATCGTGCTGTATTAAATCATGTATTAAATTTAGGAAAAGCTTTCAGATTATCTGAGAACGACAAAGCATGCAGCTGGCTTCCTCTTTATCATGATTTTGGTTTAATTGCTGCATTTCATATCCCGCTTGCTTATGGAATCACAACTGTTCAGCTTGACCCGTTTGAATGGGTCTTGGCTCCAGTTATTCTGCTTGAAGCAATTACAAAAGAAAAAGCAACAATGTCATTTCTTCCAAATTTTGCTTACAATGTTCTTGCAGATAAAATTGATGAAGAAGAACTTCAGGGAATTGACCTATCGAGTTTAAGAATTATTGTTAATGCTGCAGAACCAATAAGGCACGACAGTCATCAAAAATTTGTTAATCGTTTTCAAAAATATGGATTTAATCCTCTTGCACTTGCCTGCTTGTATGGAATGGCAGAAGCCACACTCGGTGTAACAGTTACAGAACCAGGCAAACAAATTACTGAACTTGCAGTTGACAGAAATGAATTATCAAAAGGAATAGTAAAATTTGCAGATGATAATTCTGTTGTAAGAATTTGTGTTTCCTCCGGCAAACTGATTGACGGATGCAGTGCAAGAATTGTTGATGATAATAGAAACGACCTCCCAGATGGATTTGTTGGCGAAGTTGCTGTAAAATCTATTTCTCAATTTGATGGCTACAGAAATTATCCGGAAAAAACTGCAGAAGTTGTTCAGGATGGCTGGTATTTCACTGGTGATTATGGTTTCAGATACAATGATGAATATTTCATAATTGGAAGAAAAAAAGATATTATAATTGTAGCTGGAAAAAATATTTATCCAGAAGATATCGAAGATGCAGTAAACAATGTTGAAGGTGTTATACCTGGGAGAGTTATTGCATTTGGTGAAGAAGACCCAGACATGGGAACTGAATTCGTAAGTGTTGTAGCAGAAACAAATGCTCAAACTGATGAAGAAAAAAATAAAATTAGATTAGAAATATTAAAAGCAGGAATGAGCATCGACATTGTAATTCATAAAGTTTATCTTGTCCCTCCAAGATGGCTTATTAAAAGTTCATCTGGAAAACCAAGCAGAAAGACAAATAAAGAAAGATTACTAAGCAAAACTGATCTACAAGTATGGAGTAGATAATGATATCACCAGAATTAAAGCAGGTAATTTTAAAACAACTTAATCTTGATGACTTTGATATTAAAGATGAAACTACTGCTCCGGAAGTGCCCGGATGGGATTCATTAAATCATATAAATATCATACTTGCAATAGAAGAACATTTCAAAGTAAAATTTAAGAGTTACGAATTGCTTAGACTTAAGTGCGTTGGCGATTTGCAAAAACTTCTTGACTCAAAACTTGGTAAATAAATTCTTCAACCACTAATCCAGAATCAATATGCAGTTTAATTTTGACTTCAACAAAATTTTGTATCAATTAAAATATATTCCTGATGACCCATTAATTTTCAGTACAAGTTTATTCTTAATTCTCTTCTTTTTTTTCCTGCTGTTTTATAATCTCTTTTCAAAAAACAATTCTGTAAGAATTATATTTTTAATTCTATTCTCATTTTACTTTTATTATAAGTCAGCAGGTTATTATGCACTGATTCTAATTGTATCCGCAATTGTAAATTTTTTGTTCGGCAAATGGATTGCATCGACAGAAAATTTTTCCAAAAAGAAGTTTTATTTAATTCTCTCTCTCATAGTCAATCTTGGAATTCTCAGCTACTTCAAATACACAAATTTTATAATCCAGATTATTAATGATATTGCAAAAAGTGAAATTCAGCCGCTTGATATTTTCCTTCCAATAGGAATTTCATTTTACACATTCAAATCGCTCAACTATGTTTTTGATATTTATCTCGATACACTAAAACCTACAAACAGCTTTCGCGATTTTTGCCTTTATGTTTTTTTCTTCCCAAATATTTTAGCAGGACCAATTGACAGAGCTTCGGATTTTCTTCCACAGATTAATAAAGAATTATATCTATCAAAAGAAGATATAGGCAGAGCAATTTTTCTTGTCATAATCGGCTTGTTCAAAAAAGTTGTGATTGCAGATTATATCAGCATAAACTTTGTTGACAGAGTTTTTGATTTTCCATTGAGATACACTGGAGTTGAAAACTTGCTTGCGGTTTATGGATATGTTCTTCAAATCTATTGTGATTTCTCTGGTTACTCCGATATGGCAATTGGGATAGCATTAATGCTTGGTTTTAGATTAATGGAAAATTTCAATTATCCATTCAAAGCAACAAGTATTGCAAATTTCTGGAGAAGATGGCATATCTCACTTTCAAAATGGCTGCTTGATTATTTGTTCAGACCACTGCAAATGAAATATAGAAATCTCAGAGTTTATGGAAACATGATTGGGATTTTCATTACATTTCTACTTTGCGGATTATGGCACGGAGCCGGCTGGAATTATATTTACTGGGGTGCAATGCATGGATTTATGATGTCATTTGCTCTATTGATTCAAAAACCAAAAACAAAATTCTTTACATTATTAAAAATCAATAACACGAAATTTCTTACTGTCATTCAAACTATTATAACATTTCATCTTGTTGCAATTTCTTTCATGGTTTTCAGAAGCACAGATATTCAAACAGTATTTGATATGCTTTCACAAATTTTTACTTTCTTTCATGGAGAAGTTTTTATTCAATTTGTTGAAAGACTTCCATTAATCTTCAGTTTAATTGTGATTGGTTACTTTTTCCATTTCATGCCTTCAAGGTTAGAAACAAAAGCAATTAATTTTATTGCTAAAGTTCCTGTTGCTGGAAAAGTTATAATACTTGTTATTGCAATCTGGATTGCAGCTCAATTTAAATCTGCAGACATTCAACCATTTATTTATTTCCAGTTTTAAAATTTTATTAATTATTTGTCTTTAGCTTTTAATTACAATAAACACTTAACAACTAATTACTCTTACACTTTCATTCTTTTAATTATAATTTTTAGAAGATTTTTAATAAGTTTGTTTTTAACAAAACTGACAACAAATTTTCATTGAATGGATAAGAAATCACTTAGATTTTTATTCCTTATTCTTAATATCATAATTTCTTCAATTTGCTATTCTCAGAATTCCGAAGTTGATATTTTGAAAAAAGCAGCTTTATCTCACATGGAAGCGGGCAGATACGGCGAAGCAATCGACCAATTGAATAAATATATCTCAGCTCTTCCACAACAAGCAGATGGATATAATCTTCGTGCAATTTGTTTTGAAAAAAGACAACAATACCAAAATGCTGTTCTTGATTACAGACGTGCAATTGCACTCGAAAAAAATCCTGCTAAAAAATCAGAATATGAGAATAATCTCAGAAGAGTTCAGGAAGTATGGTATGCAATTCTAAATAAAAAAATTGAAGGACATTTACGAGAAATAGCAATTAATCCTGAAAATCCTGTAAACTATCTTGAAATTGGAAAAGCATACAGATGGATGGAAATATGGGATAAAGCAGAAGCATGGTATGATGAATATCTAAAGCGCGATGATAACGCATCACCAGATGAAATTATTCGTTACACTGAAATACTTGCCAAAACCGGAAGTATTACTAAAGGAGAAAAAATTCTAAAAAAATATGTTGAAAGATATCCTGAAGATTGGCGGTTGTGGAGTCGTTATGGTTACTTTACTATGTGGCTTGCTAAATATGCTATTGCAAAGCAAGCTTTTGAAAAAGCTCTCAGCATTAAACCATTTTTTAAAGAGGCTCAGGATGGATTGGATATGGTAACAAAACAAGCTTATGTTACGCAGCAAAATCCAAGAGCCTTTGAAAAAGAATATCCAATCGATAGATATTATAGAATTTTAAGAAGAAAACCTGAAGATGTTGAAACACGATTTAAACTTGTTGATGAATTAATTGCAGCAAAAAGATATGAAGAAGCTTATCAACAACTTCAGATAATTTCGCTTACTCATTCAGAAGACAAGAGATATAAAGACAAATGGGCACAGGTTCTTAAACTAAGAGAAGAAATTTTTTTGCAAAGATTAAATGAAGCAAAAGCAAAATTATTAATCAATGAATTCGACAAAGAAGCAATTAAAGCTGCTGCTCAGTATTATGAAAATCTTCAATATTATGACAGCGCTATGGTTTTGCTTAATAAATTTTTTGAAAAATATCCTGATGAAAAAGACCCGCAATTAATTTATCGTTATGCAAGAATATCCGCATGGAATCGTGAATTTGACAAAGCAATTGAAATAATAGACAAATTATTGAAAGATTATCCTGACAATCTTGACTATCAACTTTTTAGAGCACAAGTATCTGTATGGATTAATCGAGATATAGAACTTGCAGAACAATATTTACAAAATGTTCTTAAAGCAAAACCAAATAATCTTGAAGCTAATATTGCAATGGGTTCTCTTAAATTAATTCAAAAAGATTATGATGCAGCTCAAAAGTATGCCGATAAAGCAAAAGAAATAGAACCTGCTAATGATGAAGTGATTAAACTTCAATCTAATATTGATTGGCAGAAAATGAGAGAAGAGGAAGAAAAACTTTATGCAATACTTGAAGAAGGAAGAAAAAAAGTTATAGCCGAAGATTGCAGCGGAGCTCTACCATTTTATGAAGAATATCTTTCCAAAGCTGAACCAAATGTTTTAATTCTCAAAGAATATGGAGATGTTCTTTTCTGTGCAAAAAAATATGAAGATGCACTCAAAACTTATAATCAGGTTCTTGCTACAAATTATAATTATGATGCAGCAATGCAAAGAGCAAAAGTTTATTATGCAATGGGAGATTCACTTAATGCCGTCAAAGAATTTAAAGAACTTGTAAAACAGGATTCAACTGACTTAGAAGCACAAATGTATCTTGGTGATTCTTTTGCAAAATTAGGTGAACATGATTCTGCAAGAACAATTTATAATAATCTTCTTGAAAACTGGCAGCTCGATTCAACTCAAGTAGAAATGATTAAGCTGAGAAAAAAATGGCTGCCTGTTACAGGTTTAGCTGCAATTCTTGAAACATTTCCAAATTATGTTGGACTGGCTCCCCTTGCTCAAGTTTATAATGATAATCTTGGTTTTAAAATATTGTCATTCGGTTCACGAATTGATTTAGGTGTAACAAACTTTTTTACAATTGGAATTTCTTTCATTCATTCCCAACTAAAAGCAAATGCAGAAATTTTAAATCAAGATATAATTTCGACTTATAATTTTACGGGACAGAGAGAGTTCAGAACATTAAAAGGACATTTGTTATTTCGTTTATCAAAATATCTTAATGCAGGAGCAGGTTTTGGAACAACAAATGCTCGAGGCTTTTTAGCAAGAAATGAAAGAGATGCTTTCATTCGATTTGAAAAAAAAGACACAATTTCAATGGCTTTTGTTTATCAAAATTCAGATGCAGCACTCATACTTTATTCTCCTTATTTAATTGACCAGAGATATTACTCTTCTCTTTACAGAATAGAAGGATATTACAGACATAATAATGGCTTAAAGCTTAGCGGTTCATTTCAATATATATCTGTTTCAGATGAAAATGAAGGGAATGATTTGATGTTAAGAATTGGAAAATATTTTTATAAAGATTTATCAGCAGGTTATGAATATTATTACACAAATTACAAACTAAAAGTGCAAAATTACTATTCACCTCAAAATTTTGAATCTCACTCCATCTGGATTGACCATGATTTAGAAAATCAGGAAGAATTAAGAATTACACTTGGAGGAAAAGTTGGCATAATTCCAAGAAATAAATTTTTAGCTTTAGAAGGACACACAGAATTTTTCTATCAACCAATAAAGTATTTGTTAATAAGCGGCAAAGTTGGAATGGGCAGCACTTCGCGTGATGAATCGAGCTACAGATATTTTTCTGCACAATTGTCAATTTACTGGAATGTATTTTAATTAAAAATATGAGTTCAAAAAATGTTCACAACAAAAATTAAAACATATTTTTTTGATGCTGATCCAGCAGGCATTATATTTTTTGGAAATTTATTTAAGTATTTGCATGTAGCATACGAAGACTTTATGAAAAGTTTGAACATGAAAAGAAATTTTTTCTTTGATGATAACTATGTTCTTCCAATTTTGCATACAGAAGCAGATTATTTTTTACCAATAAAAGTTGGCGACGAATTAAAAATTGAAATTCATGTCACCAAAATAAAAAAATCTTCCTTTGAATTAAGTTATAAAGTTTATCGACAAAAGAATGAGCTTGCTGCTACTGCGAAGACTGTTCATGTTTGTGTTTCAAAGAGTAATTTCAATAAAAGTGAGCTGCCGAAAGAATTGTATGATAAACTAAAAAATCATTTGCAAGAAAATTATTAATAACAAAAAATTGAAATTACTTTCTTGAAAATATCGTTACTAATTATTCACTCTTTTTATCCTTCCTAAGAAATTTTTGTATCACATACTCTGCATTTGTATTCTAAGCCTATCCTAAATAATGAACCTGATTCCCACGCCTTGTGACCAGCACCAATACCACTGACAATACTTAGATTACATCATTATCCCTAGCTCTACCAATTTCTAATAAAATTGATAAATCATTTGTTGGTGCATAAAATGAATTTGAAAAACAAAAAACATTACAACGATGGTTTTCTTCATATTTTGTAAACATAACGGTGCTGCAAGCCGCAGCATCAAGCAAACAATACCGACATGATAGTAAATATTAGAAAGAACTTTCATGACAAGACTGCCTCGAACAATATTTCTGAAATGGAACGACCAACTCTAAAATTTGTAAAATGCCGAGTGCAAATACGTTGTAGGCTAAAGATGCGGGTATAGTGGTTTTACTGTTTCATATAGGTATACTCTTTGCAAGGTATCTCCAATATAAAATAAGTAGAGCCAAAATAATGATAATTGAAAAAAGCAATTTCACAATAATCTTTGAATTAAGTTTTTTTTCATCTTTGATTATAAGAGCAACAATTATTATTAATAAACCAATTGTTCTATACTGATCTGCTATATTTCCAGTTGCAACTCCGTGTAGTTTTATGAAATCGCGGATATAACCTAGCAAGAAAGCATCTAATAATTGTTTGAAATAACTGCACTCCACAGCAATGCAAGTCCAATTATAATTCCTCTCGAAAATGATTTTTTAATAGAATAAAATATTATTACTGGAAATACAATGACACTCAGAATGAAATATAAAATGTACTGATGTATATATGTGATTTCATTTCGAACAAAATGTAGACTTATAAAATTTGGTATAATCACAATACTCGTTGAATTTTCCAAATACTTTTGAGCCAATGATTTAGTAACTTGATCAATAATTATCAATGACGAAACCAATACAAGTAAGCTTACTATTTGTTTGGTATTTTCTATAAATATTTTAGAGAATTTTATATTTCTCATCTATCACATAACGGCGCTGCCGATAAGTGGCGCCCCAGAACAACTGTGCCGCTTAATAAATAACTGCCAATAATTTTAAAACATTTATTTAATAGAACTACTTTACAAAGCAACAATACACGGAAGAACAAAGACAATAATTACACAAATGACAAATGCGAAAATGCTTTTGGCTTGAGGCACTTGTTATGTAGCGTTTTCATCTTTATTTAATTTCTCTTTAAATACTTTTAACACTTCATCAAGGTATTTATCATCTTCAATATCAATTGCACAAGATGGACCGTTATAAAATTTTTGAACAGGTGCAGATAAACTTACAACTGGGTAACTCTTTATAATATTTTTTACTTCATCTTCTGGCAGCATTACAATGATTCTAACTTTCTTTTTACGAACCTTGATAAAAGCAATGTTTCTATCTGAACGAATCGAGATATAATACCTCTGAGGATTAAAAATAAGATTTGAATTAAGAGATATTACTTTTGATTTTAGTAAAGTATAGATATTCTTAACATTATCAGTAACATTATCTAGGTGGTCTAATTCAGTGTAATTAGATTCTGATTCACTTTCGGTTCTTTTAATTGAGTCAGCATCAGCAAATTGAATATCGCGAAAGTCAGGGTTTAATGAGAAAAGAAATTCTTTACCAGAATAAAACTTTTTTAGAATAATAAGTTTTACCATTTTACCCCAAGTATCTGTGTAAGTATCAATTATTTCGGGCAATTCATCCTTTTCGTCGTCAATTACAAGTAAAATGTTTTGTGAATTTTTTACAATGTCCTTTATTGATTTGTAGATTTCTTTTTCGCCAATATTTTTTTTGAATTCACGTTTTAAATTACTATCTGAATTTATTATTGAAAATAATTTATCAATTAACTCTGACTGGCTTTGTTGGTTTTTAAAGAATGCAAAAAATTTGGTGATTTGTGGAAAAATATGTTTGTAAAAATCGTGAGAGGAAAGTTCAACCTCGACAATATAAAATTCTGGATTATCCGGTTCTGAAAAATCAAACAGAAACCCATCTGGTATTGTTGTACCGATAAACTTTGAATCTATTTTGCGTTTTGCATCAATAAATATTGATTTATCACCAAAAAATAGTTGTGAATTTTGTATTACGTCTCTCTCAATATCTTCTTCTTTTGAATAGGCAAATTCATAATATTTTTTATTTTCATTAAATAAAACCATTATTACCTCGTATAATATTTAAGCTACATAACGGCGTTGCAACTAAAGCGCCGCCCATAACTGCGATGACACTTTGGGCAACAACCTCTTTTGTTTTAAAATCAACTTCTATTTATAAATCAACTTTGAACAACAAAATAACTCTGAAAAGCTAAACCCAATTACCACATCAAAAGACCAAGTCGAAGACGCGGTCGCTTTGAGTTGCTGGTTATATTGCGTTATCATTTTTTTTAATAAAAGATTTCCAAAACAATAGAACATTCTCTCCAGATGATAGGAACCCAAGTCCTAGCCCAAACAAGAATCCAGCAACAAATGACAACATTTCAGAGTTATCTGAAATAACAAATAACAATAATATTGATATTATTATTAGGATTAGGCCAATAATTCTACATATCCTATCTCTACTCATATTTATATTTCAATCAATATATTATTATTGAACATTGCTTCGATATAATAAACCTTTCTCTAATCTATTATATTAATTTCTTGCGATTTATTAATTCTTCTAACGTCATCAACGGTTAATAATATTTTCTCATATAAAAGAGTTATCATTCCACTTAATGATACAGTAAGATTCATGAAATAATCAATAGATCTATCAACATCTCGAATACTGATGGATCAGATTTCGCTAATTCATCTTTTATATATTCTCGTAATTCAACTTCTTTTCCATAACTTATTACCTTAGCCAATATACATCTCCATTTAGCCACATAACGAAGTTGCAACTAAAGCGCCGCCCAAAACAACAATGACGGTTTTGTCAACGCAACTTTAATTTGTAAATCAATTTAAAGACCTAAATCAACTTTACACAACAAACTAATTCTGAAAAGCAAAACCCTAATGCGACTCAATTAGACCACATCGAAAACGCGGTCGCTGTTGAGGCGCTTGTTAGTTTGCATTACTTTTTATTGCCAGATGACTTAGAAGAACCGGAATTACCAGAAGAACTGGAAGAATTACCAGTTGGTTTACTACCGGATACAGGTTTCAAATTTTGAACCCCTTGAAAACTCTTCTTCATATCAGATTTAATAATCTTGTTAATTTGTGAATTATCCTTTGCCATATTTACCTCTTTTATCTTAGTTAGACCAAAGTTAAGTCCAATAATGAAAGTGAGAATTATACCGATGTAAAAACAATATTTTTTAATCCTATCATACAGTTTTAACTTCTTATCGTCATTAACATAACTTTGATTTTTCGCCACTGCTTCAAGTAAATCAGAATTTTTTTCAAAGATATGCAATGCCAAAAGTGCCGAGATACTAAATGCTACTAATGCAGCTAAAAATAATATCAATTCTATTCTGTCAACGCTAGTTTTGGTTATTAGTAAAGTAATTAATAATCCTATTGCGGAAGTTGCAAGTGTTAAAATACTTTTATCATGTTCTAATCTTGTTGTAAGCCAGCCATTATAAATTGCCGAGTAAAAAGAAATCTCTTTACCATTGTCCACTTCACGTTTTCTATATGTTGCATAAATCCTTCTCTTCATAATTTATACTCGATTAATTCTAGCAAACTAACGGCGTTGCAACTAAAGCGCCGCCCATAACTATATTGACGCTTACGGCAACTACCTTTTTTGTTCTAAAATCAACTTCGTTTTATAAATCAACTTTAACAACAAACTTACTCTGAAAAGCAAAACCCTAATGCGACTCAATTAGACCACATCGAAAACGCGGTCGCTTTGAGTTGCTGGTTAGGTTTTACAAAAATGTATTACTAATAAACTGGTTGTAATTTCTAGCTCTTATTCCTATTTCAATAGCCATAATACTATAAGTGTGATCGGCATTAAAAAATCTGGAATTATTATCCAGGTATTTCCGGGTTTATAATTATTTGTTATTATAATTTCTTTAATATGAAGAAAAGCAGCTCCAAATAAAAAAGTTGATAATGGAATTATAGTTGCAAGCCAGAATGCATCTCTGAAAAAGAAACAACTTATTCCGCAGATACCGATTCCCAAAGATACATAGCCAAGCTCTTTTTGAAATCCATTTGAAATCCAACCAATACTTTTTGCAACTTTCTCACTGAGAAGGGAATGCCCTATAAAATTAAATATGCCAAAAAATCCAACTGTAAAAACCAAATGTGATAATAAAACACTATTTATAAACCCATTTTCTGGGCTTACGAAATAAAATGTTATTCCAATTATCCAGCCAATGAAATATGATATGATATAAATCATAATATTATCTCCTATCCAAGTAAAACCTAACTATTATTTAACCCGCCAAAATTCCGTATAGTATGCTTGGCGGTTCTGCATAATATATTGCAAATTTGAGTTCTTTTTTTGAATAATTTCGCACTTTTCAAAAAATATTTTCCACATAGTCAACACCCTATTATAAAATATTATCAAGCGGACAATTTATGCATTACACGTGTATAAATCATTGTAGTCCTGATTGAACTATGACCTAATAATTCTTGTATGGTTCTGATATCTACACCACTTTCAAGCAAGTGCGTGGCAAAACTGTGTCTGAATGTATGTACACTTGACTGCTTATTTATCTCAGCTTTTTGTATTGCACTTCGAACTGCTTTTTGAATAACTGATTCATGTATATGGTATCTATACTTCAACTTTCTTTCTTTATCATAAATAAAACTTTTGGCAGGGAAAACATATTGCCATATAAATTCTTTAGATGCATTCGGATATTTCCTTTCTAATGCATACGGCAAAACAGTAAAACCAAAACCTTTTTGTAAATCTTTCAAGTGCAAATTCTTTACTTTTCTTATATGATCCTTAAGAGGCTCTATTAATTTTTCCGGTAATATTGTTTTTCTGTCTTTCTCACCTTTACTATCTCTAATCATAATTTGTCTTGCCTCAAAATCAATATCCTTAACTCTTAGTTGTAAACCTTCACTTAGTCTCATTCCTGTCCCATATAACATTTTTACAAATAACTGAACCATTCCTTCTAACTCTGCTATTACTTTTTGAGCCTCTTCTCTTGTAAATACTACTGGCAAATGTCTTACTCGTTTTACATAACTTAGTCCATCAACAAAATTTATTTCTTTCTTAATAATGTTTTTGTAAAGATATAAAATCGCATTTAATGCCTGATTCTGTGTAGATGATGAAACTTGTTTCTCATTTGCAAGGAATGATATAAATTTTTTTATTTCTTCAGCACCCATTTCATTGGGATGTCTTTTTTTGTGGAAAAGAATATATCTCTTTATCCAACTGATGTATGCCTCTTCCGTTTTTTTGCTGTAGTGATTTGCCCGCAGCGTAAACCTTACCTCATCGAAGAGCTTCGGTTTGTCAGCCATATTACTCTGGCTTGTGCTCACATGTATTCCCTCATTGCCTTGAGCAATATAGAAAAAATCTTAAAAACTCAAAAACATTTTTTCGATTTATAAACAATAAGCAATTAGCAGTTGTAAGCTATCAAATAAAATAAATCTTTATACCCTTTGCGACTTCTTTGCGAACATTGCGGTTTCAATAACACTTAATCACTTAACAAATTTTAAAATAGGAACTTCCCATCATTCCATTACTCCACTCCGTCACCTGCAACCACAATCCCGCAATCTTGCAATTTTGTAATCTTGTAATTGTGTAATAAAGCACTTTCACAACTTCCTTGCAATAACAATCGGCTTCTTTATTACTTCAGTATTACCATTTTCATTTGCAATTTCTATCAGCAAAATATAAATCCCGATTCTGAGTGGTCTGCCACTATCATCAAGTCCATCAAATATAATTGTATTATGTGAAGCAGCGGGCATGTTGTGTGTAAGAGTTCTAACCAATCTGCCTTGGCTGTCATATACACGAATTCTTACTTGAGATATTTTGAATGATAAATCAAAATTAATTATTGTAAAATCTTCAAATCCATCATTATCCGGGGAGAAAGGATTTGGTGAAATTGTAACTTTCGATTCTGAATTAACAACTGCTGTATAAATTGAATTTTGTTTTAGTGGCGTTGCTCCTTCTTTGCTTACTGATGTACTCCAGTTTGTTTTATCATTCGAATCTAAATATGGATTAATTCTTTCCAGAGATTTGTTTTTTGTATTCAATAAATTTTTATTATGCCAGTTCGGCAAATAATAGACTGAGTCAATTGTATTTCCTTTAATATCTTTCAATATCAATTCACAGCCGTCATTTGAAAGAGACAATGAATTATTGATTATTATTACATCATCAATTTGCAATGAAGTATAATTTTTATAAATTGAAGAATCATTTGCCAATACAAAAAATGAGTTTGGCTTAATTAACAAATATGTATCCGACAATTTAGTTTTACCATTTTTTCCAAACATTAAATTCATTCCGCCAATTTGAATTGTATCGTTCGTAGTATTAAAAAATTCGATAAATTCAGAATTGCCTGTTTCTGGTTCATACATTATTTCATTAATTACAATTGAATTCTTTTTGTAAGTCGATATATTGTTTATAGAATTTTCATAACCCGGCGTAGCTCCATCTTTACTTAATGATATTAACCAATTTGTGCTGTCTGTTGATGATGCTGTAAAAGAAATTCTTTCGAGTGAATAACCTTTTTTGTTCCCCCATTTTGAATTATAAAAAACACTATCAATCATTCTTCCATTAAAATCATAAATAATTATTCCATCAGTAGTGTTATTCAATGTTCCAAATTTAGTTTGAAATATTTTTCCCGCATGATTGTATAGATATTTTGAAGTATCACTTGTTAATACAGCAAATTCATTTGGCTGTAAATATTCATCTTCTTTTGTAATTACTGATTTAATTGGTGAAGGCATCAAATCAGATACATACCAATTCTTCAAATTAATTGGATGATTAGAAACATTTACAATTTCAATCCATTCTGATTCACCTTCAAAAGGGTTGAACATAATTTCATTTATTAAGACAGATTTAGCGGGACTGCTCACTCTAAGTTCTTTTTCCAAATAGTTATTCAATGTATCTTCATCATTATTCATGATTGCTTTACAAAATATCTTAATGTCATCACTAAAAAGCAGTTTTTTATTAGACGGCATTACAATAGAATCACCTGAAGATAAACTTTCTCCATAAACTTCATCATAGAATATCTTTTCATTTCCTTTCTGAAGATAAAACTTAACAGAAAAATTTTGAATCATACTCAATCCATAATTGATTACCTCTGCAAGTAATTTTATTTCATCACCTTGAACTGGAAATTCTGGTTTAGTAAATATTTTTCTTAATACCAAATCATTTGCTTTTTTTGATATGCTGTTTACTCTACATGGTGTGCTTAATTCAATATCTAATGATGAACCCCAATTATTTTTTTCTAAAGATGAAACCAACAGAGATTTTCTTTCAAGTGATTTGCCATTTTCTCCACCCCAGCTTTTATCATAAAAAACAGAATCAATAGTTTTATCATAATAATCTTTAATCACCACACCATCGGCATCATTATTTAAATTAGCAAACTGATTGATGATTAATTCTGAAGGAACAGTTTTATGATAATTTATTATTGATGAATCTTTTGAAATTACAGCAAAAGAATTTTTAGGGATTATTCCGGATTTTATTTTCGTCTTAGTTGGATTTGTTAGTACATCAGAAATTGACCAGCCTTCCAAATCAATATCGTAATTTGTTGTGTTATATATTTCAATCCATTCAGGCTCACCGTTAATTGGATTATACATAATTTCATTTACTAAAATTGAATTTGCAGCATAACCCGGAAAAATTGTGAAAGTTATACTATTGTTTGTTGTATCCTCATCTGCTTCATTAATAATATTTAATGCTACTTCTAATTTTCTTTTTGAAATTAATTTTGGAATAAAATTTTTTATCTCATATTGTTGATGAGTATCCGGGAGCAAATGATTAATCTTTATTTCTTTGATTTTTTCTCTTCCATTACTTTTTATTTCATAAATAATTAAATCAGCTTCTGCTGAAGACTTGCCATAATTTGCGAAGTAAATAGTAAGATTAACATTTTCACCAACATTTGGAACTTCTGGCTGAATTGTATAACTAACTACTACCACATCAATATTTTTTCTTGATACAGAATTGCTTCTGTTTGGTGTTCCACCTTTAGCAAGTTTTGAACTCTGCCAGTTTACTGAATCCTCAGAAGCAGCATTAACATCAATTCTTTCTAATGATTTTCCATTTCTTCCTCCCCATGATGATTTGTAATAAACTGAATCTATCACTCTTCCCAATGAATCACTTATTACTATCATCCCTCCATTGTTATTCAAAACTGGAAAATTGCTTATCACCACATTCTTCAATCCAGAATAAATTGAATATATGTTTGTATCCTTTGATATTACAACATATTCTTTTGGCTTTACTACTTTGCTTGTTTTAATTATTGTGCTTTTGTTTATTTCATTTCCAATCTGATAATTTTTTATGTCAATCTCTTTTTCACTTCGATTATAAAGTTCTATCCACTCTGGCTCTGGTGATATTGGCGCATACATGATTTCATTTATTACAATATCATTTCTCTCTTCATTTATTTTGACGCCGTTAATTTCAAAGTAAGCAATGTTATTCACATCATATTCATCAGATGAATAATTAACTGATAAAATAAATTGGTTTATTCCTAAAGTAACAGTTGATATGGTGAATTCATTTTGCAGTTCTTGATTAACTTCAATAAGTGAAATTTCTTTTTCTTCTATAACTGGTTCATCAATAATGTTATTAAGATTCTCATCTTTATAAAGACGAACTTCAATATTCTCAGCTCTTTGCTTACCTAAATTTTTTATAACTGCTGATATAATTAAACTTTTCCCAGCTTCTGCATATTTTGATTTACTAAAAAATGATTCTATAGCCACATCATAATCTTTCTGTGAAATAGAATTTGTTTTTCCCGGTGTTGCATTAAATTTACTTATTGAACTGCTCCAGTTATATTTTTCATTACTGCTTGAATCAACAGATTTTCTTTCAAGTGATTTTCCATTGTTTCCTCCCCAATTTGGGAAATACATTACACTATCAATAGTTCTATCATATAAATCTTTAATGACCACAGCATCACCAGTATTATTCAAAGTTGGGAAAGAACATTTGATGAGTCGAAAGAGAAATGAATAATAATTTAGTACTGATGAATCCTTAGTTATTACTAAATATTCTTTTGGTTGTAACTTATAATCTCGTGCAATAATTTTTGTGAATGATGATTTATCTCCAATTTTCCAGTTATTTAGATTAATAATTTCATCTGAACAATTGTACAATTCAATCCATTCCGGCTCATCGCCCAAAGGAGCATACATTATTTCATTGACTACAACATCGTTATATTTTCTCGGCTTTTCTAATACATTGTATTTCATATGAATATAATTATTAAAAATTTTTTCATCTTGACTAAAAATAATTTTTGATATCAAACAATTTTCGCCAATTACACTTGCAGCTGTTTTATAATTAATAATTAGTGAATCATTAGAATTAAGAAAAGAATAATCTATTGTTTGAATTAATTCATCTTCTTTTAGAATTGAATCGCATTGCACATCATTAAAAATCTGAATAGAAAAATTTTCTGCAGGCAATTTGCCTTTGTTCTTTATCTTAAATTTTATAATTATAGTATCTCCAATTACTGGTGTGGAGGGAGATAACCCATCATAAGTAATTTCTAAATCATAATCTGCTGCTGAAACAGTATTTTTTCTATCAGGTGTACCTCTAATTTCTAATGAGCTTTTCCAATTACTTGAATCTACAGAAGAAACATTAACATCAATTCTTTCTAATGATTTTCCATTTCTTCCTCCCCATGATGGCCTGTAATAAACTGAATCTATCACTCTTCCCAATGAATCACTTATTACTATCATCCCTCCATTGTTATTCAAAATTGGAAAGTTGCTTATCACCACATTCTTCAATCCAGAATAAATTGAATATATGTTTGTATCCTTTGATATTACAACGTATTCTTTTGGCTTTATTACTTTGCTTGTTTTAATTATTGAGCTTTTGTTTATTTCATTTCCAATCTGATAATTTTTTATGTCAATCTCTTTTTCACTTCGATTGTATAGTTCTATCCACTCTGGCTCTGGTGATATTGGCGCATACATGATTTCATTTATTACAATATCATTTCTCTCTTCATTTATTTTTACTCCATTTACACTAATTACTTTTTCATTATTCTCTTCGAATTCATCCTGTTGATAAAAAATATTTACAACAAATTGATTATTTCCTAAATCAATATCATAAACATCAAATTCAATTTCGTATTCTCTGCCAGGTTCCAATTCAACTATTTTAATATTCTGAAGAAGATTTTCTTTTTTATAAAGATTAACACTAAAGTTTTCTGCTTTTTTTATTCCATTATTCTTAATGATTGCTCTTAACTTTATACTCTTATTAATCTCGGCATAATTTGATTTGCTGTAAAATGACTTAACTTCCAAATCAAAATTTTTTTCTGAAATAGAATTTATTTTACCTGGCGTTCCTTTGTATTTACTTATTGAACTGCTCCAATTTTCTTTCAATATACTGCTTAAGTCTGCACTTTTTCTTTCAAGTGATTTTCCACCATTTCCTCCCCAATCAGAAAAATATCTCAAACTATCTATTGTTCGATTGTAAATATCTTTTATTATAACTGCATCTCCTGAATTATTTAATACCGGTAAAGAACAAACAATTAATTTTGTTATTGAAGTATAGATATTAGTTATTGAGGAATCACGACTTATTACAAGATATTCATACGGATTCAGTTCAAAGTCATTTTTGGTAATCTCCGTAAAAGTTGAATTGTCTCCAACCTTCCAGTTTTTAAGATTAATTACTTTATCTGAACGATTGAACAATTCAATCCATTCTGGTTCATCTCCGGAAGGAGCATACATTATTTCATTTATAACAACATCATATAAATTTTCTTTTACTTCGATTCCATTAACAGATAAGATAAAAAGATTGTTATCAGTAAAATCATCTAATTCATATTTTAGATAAAAGATAAAATTGTTTTTACCGGCTTTAATTGAATCAATCACAACTTCTACTTCAATTTGATTATCAGGATTAATTAACTCAATATTCCGTGTAACAATTAAATTATTTTCATCAATAATTGAATTGCCTTCTTTATCATCATAAACTTTTAGTAATAAATTTGATGCGCTTTCTTTTCCAACATTTTTTATTACAGATTTTACATTCAAAGGCTGATTAGCATAAACTAATTGCTGCTCAACAGATACAGAGATAATTGCGACATCATAATTTTTCTTGGTTAAAGAATTAATTTTTCCTGGAGTTGCTTTTTCCTTGCTTATCGAGGTTCCCCAATTCGAAGATGACAAACTGTTTTCATTTGCAGAAATTCTTTCGAGTGATTTGCCTGAACTTCCACCCCATGAAGGATTATATTTTACAGAATCAATTGTTCTTCCTTCGCTGTCTCTTAAAATCACTTCATCGCCAGTATTATTCAATGTTGGAAATAATTTTATTAACAATTGAGAAGTTATGCTATAAAAATTATTAATTGATGCGTCTTTGCTGATAATTAAATATTGGTTGGAATCAATAAATATGTCATTAGCAGAAATTACAACTGAAGAAGAGTTATCCCCGATTTTCCAATTTTTCAAATTAATTCTTCTATTAGAGCGATTATAAAGTTCAATCCATTCGGGTTCGTCATTAATTGGTGCATACATAATTTCGTTAATGACAACATCATTATACAAAGATAATTTTTCAGTAACTGTTACATTTATAATCACACTGTTGTTTTCTGTAACTTCATCATTAATAAAATTAACATTTGCGACAAATGAATAATTACCTGGCGCTTCAACATAAACTGATTTATGAATTATAATAGAATCACCACTAAGTAATTCGGAAAAATCTTGATAAAAAATATTTTCTTCTGATTGTGCTGCAGAGTCATGATTCACATCATTAAAAATATTTACAGAAAAATTGTTCGCACTTAATCTACCTTTATTAAAAACTGCTAAGGTAATTTTTAAAGAATCTTCTGCTCGAGGAATAAGTGGTTCGATTTTAAGCAGTTTAATTTGTAAATCATAATCTGTTGGAGAGACAGAGTTTTTAAAACCAGGTGTTCCATGAGTCTTAATAGAATTTTGCCAATTTGATGAAGAATTATCTTTATTCAAAATAATCTTTTCATCCGAAATGCCAGCTGAATTATCTGCAGAATAAGTGTAAGTATCAACAATTTGTCCAGCAGGATTAATTAAATATACTGTTCTGCTTGTTGTATTAGCCATTCCAGAAGAACCAAAATTATTTGAACTGATTTTCAATACAATTGCATCTGGAGGGATTAATGTTTTATAAATTCCATTGTTGAAATCATAATTTCCTTGAATAATTACTGCAAATTTTTGAGGTGCTAATTTTGTTCCGCTAATAAATGAAACAATATTATTATTCGAAGAAGTGTAATATTTGAATTTATAACCAGAGAGGTCCACAGTGTCAGTTAAAGATGTGTTATAAATTTCTACAAACTCACCGTTTGATTCGGAAGGATAAAACATAATTTCACTAAATGTAAGAGGAGAAGTTTGTTGAGCAAAAACAGAAATTTCCAAAATCAAAAATAATATTGAAATACACTTTATGTTTGACATAGAGTGAACTTCAAAATGCCCTGCTAATGCCCCAAGATAAATTATTAACGATGTTATTTAAAAATTATTAAAATAAAATCCAAGCAAAAATTTCATCAAGAATTTTAGCTTACCCTCGTTGAAATATTATATCACAATTAAAAATAAGTATTGAAGCCTGACCTTTCAACCTTGAACTTGTAACCTATAACTTTTAATCTATTACCCAGACCTCAACTTGCAATTTTGCAATCTTTTAATTATGAAATAATTTTTTTAAACATTGCTCAAATAGTTGTCTACTGCTTCTGCAACTTTTCTTCCATGACTAATTGCACGAACAACAAGTGATGCACCAATTATTGAATCTCCAGTTGCAAAAAATTTATCAGCAGAAGTTTTATAATTTTTATCGACAATAATATTTCCGCGTTTATCTGTTTTGATATCCATATCCTTAACTAAATTTCCATGTTCAACATGCAAAAAGCCCATAGCAAGAAGAACCAAATCTGCTTTCATTTTAATATTCGAATCAGGAACCTCAATAAAATCAGCTCTTCCATATTTATCTGGTTCATTCCATTTAAGTTCGCTGAAATTAATTGCTTTAACAACTCCATTTTCTCCTTCAAAAGATTTTGCAGAAAGAGACCATAATCTATTGCAGCCTTCTTCGTGAGAAGTTGATGTAAATAAAATTCTTGGCCATGTGGGCCATGCATTGTATGGAGTTCTTGTTTGCGGAGGCATAGGCAAAATTTCAATTTGAGTTATATCCTTTGCACCCTGTCGTATTGCAGTTCCAACACAATCAGAACCTGTATCACCTCCACCAATTACAACAACATGTTTGTCTTTTGCAGTAATAATTTGGTCTTCTGGAATATAATCACCTGCATTAATTTTATTTTGCTGTGTCAAGTATTCCATTGCGAAATGAATTCCTTTAAGTTCTCTTCCTGGAATATTTAAATCTCTTGGAACAGTTGCACCAGCAGCAATTATAATTGCATCGAATGTTCTGTTTAGATATTTAGCAGAAATATCGACACCTACATTTACGCTTGTTTCAAAGATTACACCTTCAGCTTTCATTTGTTCAAGTCTTCTATCGATAACCCACTTTTCAAGTTTGAAATCTGGAATTCCGTATCGTAAGATGCCTCCAATTCTATCACTCTTCTCAAAGACAACAACATCATGACCTTTTCGTGCAAGTTGTTGTGCAGCAGCCAATCCAGCTGGACCAGAACCAATAACAGCAACTCTCTTTCCAGTTTTAAATGGTGCAGGTTCAGGTTTTATCCATCCTTCTTTCCAGCCTCTTTCTACAATTTGCAATTCAATATGCTTGATTGTAACAGGTTTTTGATTAATAGACAAAGTACATGCATGCTCACATGGTGCCGGGCAAACTCTTCCGGTAAATTCAGGAAAATTAATAGTTGAATGAAGTAAATCGAGGGCACGTTTCCAGTGATTTTTGTAAACCATATCATTCCAATCTGGAATTCTATTGTTGCATGGACAACCATAGGAATGACAATAAGGAATACTGCAGTCCATGCATCTTGCTGCCTGTAATACAATTTTATCTTCAGGAAGGAGTAATTCAAATTCCTTAAAATTCTTTATTCTTTCCTGAACAGGAAGTTTAGGTGGATTTTCTCTATCATATTCAATAAAACCAGTTGCTTTAGCCATTGTAAACCTCCTCAGTTGCAGAGACTGTTTCTACATCAGCATGTTCGCTTAATTTCATTCTTTCAAGAGATTTCTTATAATCTATCGGCATTACTTTTACAAACATAGGCAGACTGGATTCCCATTTTTCAAGTATCATTTTTGCACGCGGACTGTTAGTAAAGTAGTAATGTTTTTCTATCATAGAACGTAATAGAATTTTATCATTTTTATTCCATACACTTTCAAGGTCAACCATATCGAGGTTACATCTTGTATCAAATAATTGATTTTCATCAAAAACATAAGCAATACCGCCGCTCATGCCTGCAGCAAAATTTTTTCCTGTTGAACCGATGCAAACGACAATACCTCCTGTCATGTATTCACAGCCATGGTCTCCAACTCCTTCAACAACAGCTTTTGCACCGCTATTTCGAACAGCAAATCTCTCTCCTGCTTTTCCATTTATATAAACTTCGCCTCCAGTTGCACCATAGAGAGCAACATTACCGCATATTATATTTTCATGAGGAACATAATCAGCATCTTCAGGAGGAACAATAATTATTCTGCCGCCTGACATACCTTTGCCCATATAATCATTTACATCTCCTTCAATTCTCATAGTTATACCTGGAGCCAGAAAAGCACCAAAGCTTTGTCCTGCAGAACCTTTGAAGTTCAATTTGATTGTATCATCTGGTAATCCTTTTGCACCATATTTCTTTACAATCTTTCCACTTAAACGAGCACCTACTGTTCTATGAATATTTCTAATTGGCATTTCAATTTCTACTTGCTTTTGTTCTTCAATGGCTGGTTTTACCATTTCAATTAATTGGTCATCAAATACTTCAACCTGATTTGGAACATCAACCATACAGCACTTTCCTGCAGTATCAACCATTGAATTTAGTAATGGAGTTAAATCAAATTTCTTTGCTTTCCATAACTCTTCTGGCGGGTCAAATTCAAGAATTTCTGTATGCCCTACCATTTCATCAACTGTTCGGAATCCAAGTTCTGCCATAATTTCTCGTAAATCCTGAGCAAGGAATTTGAAATATCTTTCAATATATTCAGGTTTTCCGGAAAATCTTGAACGAAGCAATGGATCCTGAGTTGCAACACCAACCGAGCAAGTATTGAGATGACACTTTCTCAGCATTACACATCCAATTGTAATAAGAACCGAAGTAGCAAAACCAAATTCTTCTGCACCGAGCAATGCTGCAATTGCTATGTCTCTTCCTGTTTTTAATTGACCATCAACTTGAACTTTTATTTTATCTCGCAAATTATTGTGTATCAAAGTTTGATGAGTTTCTGCAAGTCCAATTTCCCATGGTATTCCAGTATGTTTAATTGATGTTAATGGTGATGCACCTGTTCCACCTTCATAACCAGAAATTAAAACTAAATCAGCTTTAGCTTTTGCTACGCCGGCTGCAACTGTTCCAACACCCGATTCCGAAACAAGCTTTACTGACACTTTGGCATCGGGATTAATACATTTCAAATCATAAATCAACTGTGCCAAATCTTCGATTGAATAAATATCATGATGCGGAGGAGGTGAAATTAATGTAACACCTGGAATTGTATGACGAACCTTTGCTATTTCAGGAGTAACTTTATGACCTGGCAATTGGCCGCCTTCTCCAGGTTTTGCACCTTGAGCAATTTTTATTTGCAGTTCTTCTGCGCTTAAAAGATATTCGGGAGTAACACCAAAACGACCCGAAGCAACTTGTTTTACTTTAGATCTTGCAGTATCACCATTTTCATCAACTTTATTTCTTTCCATATCTTCGCCGCCTTCGCCTGAGTTGCTTCGTGCACCTAATCTATTCATTGCAATTGCAATTGTTTCATGTGCTTCTTTGCTTATTGAACCAAATGACATAGCAGACACAACAAATCTTTTAATTATACTTTCAACAGGTTCTACTTCTTCGATTGGAATTGGATTTCGTTTTTTGAACTTCAGCATTCTTCTAATTGTCACAGGACTATCTTCACCTTCATTAACAATCTTTGTGTATTCTTTGAATACTTCATAATCATTTGTTCTTGTTGCAAGCTGAAGTTTAGCTATAGAATCATGATTCCAAAAATGTTTTTCTCCTCCAACTCTAATGCTGTATTCTCCACCGGGTTCAAGTAATTTTTCTGGAATACCTTTTTCGGGGTAACCTAAATTATGTCTCATTATTGCTTCTTTCTGAATCTCATACAAGCCAATTCCACCAAGACGAGATATTGTTCCTGTAAAATACTTATCAATTACTTCTTTACTGATTCCAACTGCTTCAAATGTTTGAGCTGCAAAATAACTGTGCAAAGTTGAAATGCCCAAACGACTCATTGTTTTAAGAAGTCCTTTCTTAACAGCAATGATGTATGAATCAATAGCTTCTTCTGGTTTTAATTTTTGTTCCAGTAAATTATTTTCTGCTAAGTAGCGGACAGTGTTCAAAGCAAGATATGGACAAATTGCATCAGCACCATAGCTAATCAAGAGAGCAAAGTTCATAACTTCTCTTACTTCGCCTGAATCTACAATTATACTTGTTTTTGTTCTTAGTCCTTTTCTAATTAAATGATGATGTAATCCTGCAACAGCAAGTAGCGAAGGTATTGGTACTTTATTTTCATCAAGATTTCTATCCGATAAAATTATCAGAGTGGTTCCTTCATTAACTAATTTTTCTGCAGTATTAAAGATTGACTCAAGTGCTAATTCTAAAGCATTATCACCACCATGCTTATCAAACAAGATATCAATTGTATCAACTTTTACATTGGGATGATTTGCCTGTTTAATTTTTACAATATCATCTGTAGTAAGAACTGGATGAGAAAATTTAAATCCTCTAAAGTTTTCTGGTGATTCTTCAAGTAAATTGCCTTCACCTCCTGCAAAACTTTCAAGTGACATAACAAGTTCTTCTCTTAAAGGGTCAATTGGAGGATTTGTAACCTGAGCAAATCTTTGTTTGAAGTAATAAAAAAGTAAATTTGGGCGATTCGATAAAATTGCAAGAGGTGTATCATTACCCATTGAGCCAACTGCTTCCTGATTGCGTGAAGCCATTGGAGTAATTATTAATTTCAATTCCTCATCTGTATACCCAAAAACTCGTTGTTTTTTTATCAGCACATCTTCTCTTTCTTGAGGTGCGGATGAAGGATTGAATAATCCTCTCAATGTAATAATGTTATCCTTAATCCATCTTCTGTAAGGTTTTTGTCTAGAAATTTTAGCTTTAATTTCTTTATCAGGAACAACTCTGTTCTGAGCAAAATCGACAAGAAGCATTTTGCCGGGCGATAATCTGCTTCTTTTAATTATATCTCTTGCCGGGATATCAAGCACACCGCTTTCAGAAGCTAACACAACAAGACCATCTCTTGTAATAGTATATCTTGCTGGTCTTAATCCATTACGGTCTAAAATTCCTCCTAAAAATCTTGAATCACAAAATACAATTGCAGCAGGACCATCCCATGGTTCCATTATTGAAGAATGGAAATCGTAGAAAGCTCTTTTATCTTCGCTCATTTGAATTTTTGGTCCATAAGCTTCGGGCACCATCATCATCATTGCATGCGGTATTGAACGACCTGCGAGCACAAGCAATTCAAGAACATTATCAAAAATTGCAGAGTCACTCCCAGATTCAACTATGATAGGTTTAATTTTTTCTATATCATCGCCAAATAATTCTGATTTCAGCAAAGGTTCTCTTGCTTTCATTCTGTTAATATTTCCGCTCAGAGTATTTATTTCGCCATTGTGTGCCATAAATCTAAACGGCTGAGCAAGATTCCATGTAGGCAGAGTATTTGTGCTGTATCTTTGATGCACAACTCCAAAACTTGAAACAAAATTTTCGTTTGACAAATCAGGATAAAAGACAGGTAGTTGATTTGCAGAAAGCAAACCTTTATAAACAATTCTATTAGAAGACAAACTTGCTATATAAAATTGGCTTGTATCTTCATTCAAAGCATCAATTTCTTTTTCTGCAAGTCTTCTTATAACATAAAGTTTTCTTTCAAAATCTTCTTTAGAAATTTTTCCTCTATGAACAAAGAGCTGATAAATTTCTGGTTTAGTTTTCTTTGCAAGTTCTCCAATAACTGAGTCATAAACAGGAACTTTTCTCCAACCAATCACATCACAACCTTCATCAATAATAATTTTCTCAACAATTTTTTTGCATTTATCTGAAAGCATACTATCTTTTGGCATAAAAACCATACCGGCAGCATAATCACCAATTTGAGGCAATTTAATTTCTGGGACTTCTCTTCTAAAAAATAAATCTGGCAGTTGAACCATTATGCCGGCACCGTCACCTGTTGATTTATCCCCGCCTGTTGCACCACGATGTTCAAGATTAACAAGAACTGTAATAGCATCTGTAACTATATTATGAGTAGGAATACCATCGAGTTTGGCTACAAATCCTACTCCACAACTATCATGTTCAAATCTTGGGTCATATAAACCATTTGCTATTAGGCTTCCATCTGCTTTTCTTAAATTAAAATTGTAATCTTCCATTCTTAACTCCCTTTAATTCTCACATTAAATTATAATTTGGGTGGATATTCAACAAACAGGCTTAAATTTTACGATGATGAATATGAAGATATAAATTTTCGATTAAAGTGATAAACTTCACTTTATTAACAAGTGTGAATAAATTCATTTCTTTTATTCTTGAATCTATATAATTCATTTTAATTTGCTCTGATTAATTATCGCAAGATTTACAAATAGAAGCTTTTGGCTTGTTCGATAAAGAAGATATTCTTTTGGAAATATCTCTTATTGCTAATATTTTTTGTGCAAATGTAAATAACAAAATTGGTAATTGCAATATTTTAAAATTTCAACACAAATTAATTTTTAGTCTGATAAATAAATTGTCCTTAGTTATTAATCTTATTGTCGAATATTACTTTAGAATTTTAACATAGATAAATCACATTACATTAATTTTATTCCTGCTGTTTATCTATATGCTGCTTTGTTTATATCCTGAATTGAATTAATCTTTACTTCTGGATTAAGATATTTATCTAAAAATTTATAAATCTTAACTCTTATTTCTCTTGCAGTTTTTGTATCCATTCTGTCAAAAGAATGGCCCCCAGGCAAATTCTGAAATATTTCATACTCAAATTTTTTGTTTGCTGCTTTCAATGATTTAATTAGATGTTCCACTTCAAGCACATTTACATCTTCATCATTTGTATTGGTATGAATTAACAGCGGAGTTTTAAGTTTATCTGCATTCCATGCAGGCGACCTTCTTTTGTATTCATTTACATTTTCATCTGCAGTTTTTCCGATGTGATATTCTGCAGAAAATAATTTTCTATATTCATCATCTTTGTAACCCATTCTTGCAATTAAATCACTCACAGGAACACCAGCAAAGCAAACTTTATAATTTTCTGGATGATTAAATACACTCATTAATGCAATTAATCCTCCATGACTCCAACCAATAATTCCAACACGATTAGCATCAACAAATTCATAATTATCAAGCATATATTGACGACTTGCATCTACATCTTCAATTTCTAATCCACCATAATCAATTTTTTCGTAAAATGATTTTCCATAACCTGTACTTCCTCTGTATTCAGCAGCAACTACAATATATTTTTGATACATTAACTCTCGAATTATGTGCGTATAATAAGTTGTAAAGTTTGCATGAACTCCTCCATGAGGAAAAACTATTAGCGGATATTTTTTTGAATAATCGATTCCTTTTGGAATAAAAACATAAGACCAAAATTTAACAGGATTTCCTGCTCCCTGTCCTGTTGGATTTTTTTCTTTTGCTAATGGTGGACCTGCAATGTAAACTTTATCAACAAAAGCAATATCACCAACTCTTTGAAACCATAAAACATCATCAATGTTCTTTTCTAAAACATCAAGCCTGTGTTCAAGGTTTTCGTTATACTTTTTTAGTTTATTAATTTCATTCAGAATAGAATCAGAATTCTGTGCTTTCATTGAGTTCATCTGCAGAAGCATTAAAGAATAAATTATAAGCAAGAAAAATTTATTCATTGCTGGCTCCCGGATAAAATTACCCTTAAAATTGAGCGAAGTAATACATATAAATATAAATTAATGGGGCACTAAAAATTAGAGAATCAAAGCGGTCAAAAATTCCACCGTGACCAGGAATAAGAGAAGAAGAATCTTTAACATTTGCATCGCGTTTAATCATGCTTTCTACAAAATCTCCTGCTTGACCAAATATTCCAATGATTATTCCAATTACTATTGCATTTCCCATTGAAATTAAATTTAGAAAAATTTCTTTAGCAATAATCATTGTAAGAACAGAAAAAACAAAACCAGCTGCTGCACCTTCCCAGCTTTTATTTGGACTTATACGCGGATACATTTTGTGTCTGCCAAATGCACTTCCAATAAAATATGCTGCTGAATCACAAATCCATATTGATGCAAGAATTGAAATAATTAAATATCCACCTTGGTCATAATTAAAAAGTGTGTCTCTGTAGAATTCTCTTAATCTTACTAATGAAGAAGAAAAAAATCCTATATAAAATATTCCAATTAATGAAGCTCCAAGATTTGCAATTTCTGATTCCTTATGTCTAAATAATTCTGCTAATAACAAAATCAAAACAACAATTAGAAAAAGAAATTCTATCTCAATGAATTGAAGATAGCTGTTTAGAATTATGGCAAATACTGACAATCCTCCTAAAACTTGATTCGTGTAAAATCTTCTTTTTTTAAGAATATTAGAGAACTCAAAAAAAGAAACTAATCCAATAAAGAAAACAAAAATTAGAAATGGAACTTTGCCAACAATTGACAAAATTATAATGAGAGGAATTGCGAAAAGAGCAACAATAATTCTTGTAGAAAGGTTACTCATTTTCGTCATTTTTTTCTCCATTATTTTGTTTGTTTCTGCTGTTGATATCATTTATTATTTCAAGTGCTTCTTCCTGGTCAGTTTTTTTAACAAGCAATTTTACTATTGATAAATCGCCCACTGCTGGAAAATTTTTATCTTTCTGTGAAAGTATTAAAGTTTCGATATCAGCACTTTCAAGATTTGCTTTCAGCATCTCAGCTTCATAATATTCCGAACATGTATATATAACAATCCAATCAGATGGATGAACAAGATTTCCTTCAAAATCTTCTTTGGGAATTAGCTGAGTTCCACAGTCTGGACAAACTGTAATTCCCTCGACATATTCATATTCGCAATTTGGACAAATCATTTTAATGTTCCTTTAATTTGTTTGAAAACGATAATAATTTTTTCTTATGTAATAAATAAAAGCTGCAAACAATAAACCAAGCAGCACAAAACTGATAATGTTTTGAATAATCTCGCTTCCTGGAGTAACTTTTGAAGAAATTAGTTCTTCGCTGCCGAATGCAAAATATGCAGTAACTGCCAGAAAATTATTTAAGAAGTGAAGTGTCATTGGAACAAAAATCGAATCACTCATATAAGCTGCAAATCCAAAGTATGTGCCTAATGCAATTAATGGGATTAAGCCATAAGGATTGAAATGATAAAGTCCAAAGAAAAATGCAGTTAAGAATGCACTCATCAAAGGTTTGAACTTATGTTCAAAGCTTGACTGCACATATCCTCTGAAAAAAACTTCTTCGCACAATGCAGGAACTACTGCAACAATTAAAATGATAAATAATCCTTCAAAAAAAGAATGAGCTACTATCAAGTTTGTATAAGTTGATTCGAGAAGTTTATCAAGCTGGTCAATTATATTTTTAATTGATTTAACAACCTGACTGCTTTGAGCAATTTTTTCTATCAAATAATTTTGAATGTATAAAAAGTTTTGAAGCAGTGGTGTAAGAATTATAAGTCCAATTATGAATACAATAATTTCTTTTTTATGTGGAAATTTAACTCTCAAAATAGAAGTTACATCGACATAAATAAATTTACTTAAAAGCAGAGAAGGAACAAGAATTAATAAAATTTGTCCACCCATAGTAAGCAATCTTACAGCATTAATATCAGCTTTTTCGAAATCGAGCCCAAAGATTAACAAAGTCAAAATTGCACCACCAAACTGATAAAGTATAAAAACAAGTGCAAGACCAATAAATGCTGCAGAAACAGGAGTGATATTGATTACTGGTTGTTCCGTATTTTGCTGTTGTGGATTTAATTCATCATTCATAATTCATTTTTATTTTTATTGAAAAAATTTCATGCCCACATAAAATTAAGAATAAATTTCCATTTTATTTTATGAATCTAATTTGGGATACAAATTTTCCTTCCGTTTAAGATTAATTAAATATTCTCACATAAACAAGATTTTTGAAAACTTATGAAATTTTTTTGCTAAATTTATTATGCATACCTCAAAAATATAAAGGAGGAACAAATTAATGGAAGAATCTAAAAACCAGCAAGCAACTGAAATGTCTCCGGCCGAACCGGAAGAACTTGAACTTAATCACACTGACAAGCTGGTTGGTGTTTTTGCAGAACCAATTAATACTTTTTCAAAAATGAGTGCATCTGGTCCCAAGACAAGCGACTGGTTAATTCCAATAATTATTTTTATTGTAGTTGCAATTTTATCTAACATATTGATGATGAGCAATCCTGCAATAAAATCTTCCATTATTGAAAAGCAGATGGCTCGAATTGAAAAAAGTCTTGATGATGCAATTGCAAAAGGACAAATGACAGAAGCGCAAAAAGAACAGCAGCTTGAAACTTTTAGAGAAAGAATGGAAAGAGGCGGAATAGCAAATACTATTTTTAGTGCATTCGGAATTATAATTTTTACTTTTATTACATTTTTCATTGTGTCTGGAGTTTTTTACTTGCTTACAAAATTAATTTTGAAAGGAGCGGGAACTTACAAGGATGCAATGTCAGCATATGGACTTCCATATTACATTCTTGTAATTCAGGTTATAGTTATGGTAATATTAGCATTTGCAACAGATAAATCTTTCACATCAACAAGTTTAGCAGCATTTATTGAAACAGAACAGAGTTCATACGCTCACTTTTTGCTTTCAAAGTTAGATATTTTTTCAATCTGGTTTTATGCAATTGTAAGTATTGGATTTGCTAAAATGTTTAAGTCACAATCTCTAGTAAAATATTTTGTATTGATTTATTGCATGTGGATTGGATTTGGATTTTTACTATTCTTAATTGGCAGAGCGGTTCCTTTCTTAAGCTTTTTAAGTGCTTAATGATTTGTGCTGTCAGTAGTAAAAGATTAATCTGCTGGCAGCACAATTTTCATAAAATATTCTGCGGGTCAATGTCAATCAATAATTTTACATCTTTGAATTTTGTTTTCTGATTGAATTCAATATATGAATTCAAAATTGCATTTCTCAGTATTTTTCCTGAAGGGTCGGTTTTTTTATAACTTCTGACAAGAATATGAAATCTGTAGAAACCTTTGAGTTTATAAATTACTGCTTCAGTCGGCGGAGAAATTTTTAATCCCTTTTCATATTTCTTAAGATAATTAAAAAATTCTGTAATGGCAGCTCGTGCTCGCTCTTCTTTTTCATCTTTAATTTCTATTAAGCCAAGTCTTGTAAATGGCGGATAGTCTCCTTTTTGTCTTAAAACAATTTCTTTTTCATAAAAGCCTTTGTAATCATTTTGTAAAACTTTTTGAAGAACAAAATTTCTTGAATTCTGTGTTTGAATAATTACTTCACCTTGCTTTTCACTTCTGCCTGCTCTGCCTGCTACTTGAGTTAATAATTGAAAAGTTCTTTCATCTGCTCTAAAATCAGGAATCCATAATGTTGTTTCTGCTGAAATAACTCCAACCAAAGTTACATTTGCAAAATCCAATCCTTTTGAAACCATTTGAGTTCCAACAAGAATATTAATTTCTCCTTTTCTAAATCTGTTTAAAATTTCACCAAGTTTTCCTTTTCTTTCAATTGCATCAGAATCAACTCTTTCGATTTTTAAATCAGGAAAATAAAATTCAAGCTCATCTTCAACGCGTTGTGTTCCTGTTCCAAAAAATTTCAGCGAGAGAGAACCGCAAACTGGACATGCTTTTGGAACGGGCAATGTAATACTGCAATAATGACATTTCAAAATATTTTTATTTATATGATGAACCATTGAAACAGAACAATCAGGACAAAGAATAACTTCGCCGCAGTCGTTACAATAAACCTGTGTAGCAAAACCTCTTCTGTTTTGTAAAATGATAACACTTTCTTTCTTCGCAATTCTATTACCTATTTCATCAAGTAAAATTTTTGAAAATATGCTTTCCATTTTTTTCTTTTTTTGTTCAATTACAACATCAATTAATTTAATGACAGGCATTTTTGCATTATCAATTCTTTCAGGAAGTTCAAGCAAAACATATTTTCCATTTAATGCATTGTACATGCTTTCAATTGATGGCGTTGCAGAACCAAGTATGATTGGACAGTTGTTGAATTTTGCTCTAATAATTGCAGAATCCCTCGCATGATATTTGGGAACAATTTCCTGCTGCTTATAACTCTGATCATGTTCTTCATCAACTACAATTAGTCCAATGTTTTTCAAAGGAGCAAACAGAGCAGAACGAGGACCAATTACAATTTTATATTTGTTCGAAATTATTCCGCGCCATGTATCATATCGTTCACCTAACGACATTCTGCTGTGAAATACTGCAACTGCATCTCCAAAATAATTTATGAACCGAGAAGTAATTTGAGGAGTAAGTGAAATTTCAGGGACAAGGATAATAACATTCTTCCCGCTTTTAATTACTCTTTTTGTCAGTTCAATATAAACTTGAGTTTTGCCGCTTCCAGTTACACCATGAAGAAGAAAAGTTTCGAATTTATTTTTTTCGAGTGCATCATTAATTCTATCAACTACATTTTTTTGTGCTTCTGTCAACTGAACTTCTTTTAATTCTTCGTTGTAAGTTTCTTTATAAGTTCTTTCAACTTCCTTTTCATAAATTTCTACCAATCCTTTTTTAATCAAGCTGTTAATTGTAGATGAACTTGTTTTTGTTTTTTTTAATAATTCACTTAAATAAACTTCATCTTTGGAAGACAAAAGCTCAAGAAGTATTACAACCTGTTTGGGAGAAGACTTTTCGATTTCTGGTAAATACTGATAAGTTTCGTCTATGCTTTTTTTCAACTTAACACATTTTACTTTTTTTGCTCTTACTTTTGCACTTTCAATTTCAGTTAGAACTGTAACTGCTCCTAATTTTTCAAGATTTCTTAGAACTGAATAAAGATTTTTATTCTTTACTTCTTTTTGAAGTTGTGAAATTTTTATCACTTCTTTTTGTGACAATACGCCAAGTAATTTTGCTTTGAGTGTATTTTGCTTTTTTTCTTTTGAAAGAAGTTCTGTACAAAATTCTTTATCAGCTACAACTTTTCTTCTGGATTCTATTTCAGTTCCATATGGAACAGAATTTTTAAGAGCTTCGCCAAGTGAACTTAAGTAGTATTCAGCAATCCATTCATAAAATTTTAGTGATTCTTTATCGAAAATTGGATGTGCATCCAATACATCTTTAATTGGCTTTATCTTTTCTTTTACTTCAGTTGTTTCATTTATATCAATCACAAAACCTGTTAAAATTCTTTTGCCAAAAGGAGCAACAACACGCACACCAATTTGAACCAAATCCAATAATTCGTCTGGTATTGAATAAGTAAAAGCATTTCTAAATGGAAGTGGAAAAACTACTTGTGCATACATAATTAAATTGATAAAATAATTTGAATACAATTTAACTATTCTAAACATCCATAACAAAATTATAAATGAAATGTCTATCTTTGTAAAAACATTATGGAATTATTCTTTTTATGAAAAAAGCTGCTGTCCTATTCATCATCTTATCATTGTTATTTTATGCTTGTTCAAAACAAGAATCAAATCCAGCTGAATCACTAATTAAAACAAAATTAATTGGGATTGTTGTTGATGTTAATGGAAATCCAGTTGCTGATGTAAAAATTACTACTGAACCAGAAACAAACACATCAACTACAAATCAATCAGGAATATTTGAGTTTAACAACATCAATGCAGGAATTTATAAAATAATTGCAGAAAAAGATGGCTACTTAAAAGCAATAACAAATGCAGCAGTAAAATATAATGACACAACCAAAGTTCAAATCATTTTAAGAAATTTAATGTCCATTTCCGGAAGAGTTATTGATGAAATTACAAAAAAAGGAATTGAAGGAGCATCAATACAAATTGAAAATTATTCATCAAAAATTTTAACTGGAATCAATGGGACCTTTCATTTTGACAATATTCCTGCAGGTGCAAATATTTTTTCTGTAACAAAAGAAAAATATGCAGTGAAAAAAGAGAGCATCTTTATTTATCCTGATAAAACTTCTGATTATGAAATATCGTTATCAAATTTAACTGAACTGCAAATGATTTTTGTTCAGGGTGGAAGTTTTAAAATGGGTGATACTTTTGGCGACGGCAATTACTTTGAAAAGCCAGCTCATGATGTAACATTGTCCTCCTTCTACATTTCAAAATATGAAATCACACAGAAAAACTGGATTGAAACTATGGGAAATAATCCTGCAAAATTCTGGAATGATGATAATCCAGTAGAATCTATTACATGGAATGATGCAATTGAATTTTGTAATCAACGCAGCATGCTTGAAGGTTTGCAGCAATGTTACAGATACGAAGGAGGAAAAATTATTTATGATTTTAATGCCAACGGTTATCGTCTTCCCACCGAAGCAGAATGGGAATTTGCTGCAAGAGGCGGTTTGCAAAGTAAAAACACAAAATTCAGCGGAAGCTCGAACATAACAGAAGTTGCATGGTATTACAACAATTCAGATAATTCGCCGCATCAAGTTGGTTTAAAACTTCCAAATGAACTTGGCATCCATGATATGAGCGGGAATGTTTGGGAATACTGCTGGGATTTTTATGATGAAAATTATTACTCACAATCTCCACAACAAAATCCTGCAGGACCTTCATCAGGCAATTCTCATGTTATCAGAGGCGGCAGCTGGACAGATGATGCTGTCTTCAATAAAGTTTATTATCGCAATTATTATGAAATTCGTGCAAGAGGTTCCAATGTTGGTTTGAGAATTGTTCGAACAGCAAGGTAATTTATTCTGCGCCAAATATTTTTAGAAATTCGTCATTCTCCTTTTCCAATTTCTTTATTCTTTCTTCTTCTTCATCTACCTGATATGAATTTTTAATTTCATTATAAAACTCTTCTGAAATTTTAATACTGCAGCCATTCACTCTTGCATATTCTAAGAGAGACAAATCAGAAGTAACCAATGTAATCAATCTTTTTGATTGAACGTCATCAATTTCTTTTCTTATCATTGAATCAGCTTGTAAATTTTTTGAGTATTTAATTTCTCCATTAATAATTCTTAGATAAGATTTTTCATAACCATCAAAGTGAAGTGAGAGCTTAATTTTTTTACCTGCAAAGTAGTCATTTAAAAGATTTACAAGTTCTTCTCTGCTTTGCTGTTTATCCTGCTCATGAATTTTTTTCAGTTCCAAAATTTTCCCTATCAAATTATTTCCATCAATAATATAATGTTTCATAATCATCGAGATTTTTATTTTTAATTTAACAATAGAAAAAGATTATTAAAATGAAATTTTTCTTCAATGAGTTTTTTACTTCATAACAATAATTATTATAATTGTGTTAGAAAAAATTCATCAATCACATGAAATATTTATCATTAATATTAATTTTATTTGTTACTGCCTGCACAAAAGAAGTTCCAGAGTCAGAAAAGAAAATAGCCAAAACCGCAGATGAAGAAGCAATTCGTAAATTGATTGACCACTTTTATACAGCTTATAATTCTGGTGATATTGAAACAGCAGTTACATTGATTGATGAAAATTATAAAGGAATAGCTGCAGATTCAGAAGATGTTGTTGGAGTTGAAGCTTTGACAAAAGAACTTTATCAATTCAGAAATGAATATCCAGAAGGGAAATGGGAAATTAATATTGAAGAATTATCTGTTCAAAATGATTTAGCTTATGTTATCATTAATGGTTCTTTTTTTGTTCCTGGTCCTGCAATTGATAAGATGAATCCAATTTATTCAGAAAGAAGCATAAAGATTCTAAAGAAAGATAAAAACGAAGGCTGGAAAATTTTCAGGTCGCTGAGTGTTCCAACTTTAACTTATAATTAAAGCTGCCATTCAATTTCCCGCCACCAGCTATTAAGCATTTCATTATTCAATTTTATTATTCCTTCATAAGTTACATTGCTTGGGGGTGGAAAATAATTTGCAATTTTCTGAAATAAAATTGCTCTATAAGCTGCATCAACTTTTGGAATTAATGCTAAGAGTGTTAATGCATCTTCAGTTCTGGATAATTTAATAATTCTCTCAATTGAACTTTCTCCACCTTGATAATAATCAAACTTCTCAATTTCTTTTTTTAATGAATCAGATGCATCAATTCGATATGGTGTTCCGATATTAAAATTTTTTCTTAGTTCACACATATATCCTTCATCAATAAAAAATTTATTTCCTTCTTCTTCAACTTCACATATTCCAGTTTCAACAAAAATTTTCAACACTTCATTTTTCGCTTTTAGACTTAATGTTCCACCTTTATAAATTATTTTTGATTTATCAGTAATAATTGAAAAGTGGGGAACTAAAACTGAATTCGATATTTTTACTTCCCCATTTTCAAGCTTAATTCTGTTATCGTTATTTTTTGCTTTCAATAAAATCAGAGTGGAATTAGAATAAATTTCCAATTTGCAGGAATTCGGAACATTTACAACAATAGTTGAATTATCTTCTGTTGTTAAAATGGAATTTTTATACCAAAGACCAGCATAATCCTTCTTGCCATTAATTAAATAACTACCTATAATGGTTTTAATTTTCCAAGGTGAATTGATTAAAGAAAAATCATAAATAACATATCCAACAGCAAAAACGAAAAGTGGAAGTAAAATCAAAAGCAATTTTATCCATTGAAAACCTTTTTCAAATTCAATTTCTTTGCTTAAAGATGGGGCTATTGAACGAGTAACAACACTTTTTCTAATTGGTCCGCGTATGGTTTTTAATTTTCTATCCTGCTTTAATTGTTCGCGCTTTAGTTTTGATTCTCTGGCTTTTGATTTTTCTGTAACAATTGGAATTTCTCTTAAAGATTTTTTCATTAGTTCGTTAGACAAAGATTCAATAATATCTTTAGGGGCATTAACCTGATAAGGCATATCTTTCAGCAGGTCGAAAAATCTTGTGAGCTTTATATATTCTTCGCGGCACTTTTCACATTTTTGAATATGAGTATAAACTAATTTTTTATTTTCATCATCAAGCAGTTCATCAACAAAATCGTGCAATAGTATTTTTACTTCTTCGCAGCTCATTTACACAATTTATTTATTAAATAATTTCTTGTTTCAATTAATTTTGTTTTTACTTCATCTAAAAAGTCATAGCCTACAAATTCAGTTATCTCTTCGTAAGAATAACCTTCAAGGTCATGTAAAACAAAAATTATTCTTCTTTCATAATCCAGGTTCATGATTAAATTCTCAAGATTTTTTAATCTGTCTTCTGTCATTTCAATATCAATTGATGAGATAGAAAGGCGATTTAAATTTTCAAGCGCATGTCTTATTGCAATATTTTTAATCCATAAAACAAAAGAAATTTTATAGTCATAGTTTTTTATTTTATCCCAGGCTTCAAGGAATGTATTGATGGTAAGTTTTCTGCTTAAATCGTAATCTGCAGTTAATCGATAGATAATTGTAAAAACACTGCTTAGATTAATTTCACACAAATCAAAAAAAGCATTCTTTCTTCCGCTTTGAGAAAGTTCAATTAAATAATTTACATAGTTTGTGTTTTCTATTCTCATTTAATTCACTACAATAATTTGAATCTCTTTTGAATTAACTGTTGCATCTACACAAACTTCATTTTTATTATCAAGACCAATTTGTTTTCCGATTGCATTAAAATTTATTTTATCATCTTTAATCACAGCTCTGAAAATTCCATCTTCAGTTTTACTGAATTGCTCGGGAATATGCCAGCCTTCAAAAGAACCACCGCCTCCGCCCTGTTCTTTTGGCTTTTTATAATATTGCTGCGCAGCAATGCATAAATTATTTAATTGGATTACTAACTGTTCCCGGTTTGATGTTTGAAGATAATAAATTACAAGATTATAACTAATGTAAACAACAACTCCGACAGCTATTATACTCAAAACAATTAATAGTAACTGCTGTATTCCCATTATTTCTAATGTTATATTAAATCTTCATGTTATGATATGAATAAAAAAACTTTACTTCAAGATAAGAATCAGAATTGATGAAGAATTAGTTAAGAATTAGATTTGTATTATAATTTATTTACAAACAAGAAATTTTATGGAAAATAAAATAATTCTAATTACCGGTTCAACAGATGGAATTGGAAAACAAACTGCAATTGATCTGGCAAATCTCGGTCACAAAATAATTATTCACGGAAGAGATAAAATAAGAGTAGAAAAAACAATAGAAGAAATTAAAAGACAAACCGGCAATAATAATATTGACAGCTGTTCAGCAGATTTTACTTCGTTTAAGCAAGTAAGAAAAATGGCTGAAGACATTAAAAACAGATTTGAAAGATTAGATGTATTAATCAACAATGCCGGCATTTATATGAAAGAACTCATCTTAACAGAAGATGGTTTCGAAACAACTTTTCAGGTTAATCATCTTTCTCATTTTCTATTAACAAATCTTTTAATTGATTTAATTAAAAAATCTGAACAAGGCAGAATAATCAATGTCAGTTCGATAGCACATCAGAGTGCAGACTTTGACTTAGAAAATCTAAATGGAGAAAGACATTTTTCGCCTTACAATGCTTATGCAGTTTCAAAATTTGCAAATATTTTATTTACAAAAATGCTTGCCGAAAAACTCTCCGACACAAATATAACAGTTAATGCTTTGCATCCAGGAGTAATATCTACAAAATTATTGAAAGCTGGATTTAATATTTCAGGTGATTCAGTAAAAAAAGGAGCGGAAACTTCAGTATATCTTGCAATATCAAATGATGTTAAAGATATAAGCGGTGAATATTTTATTAATAAAAGAATAGAGCGCTCTCACTCTTTAACATACGATAAAAAACTGCTTAAAAATTTTTGGAATATCAGCGCACAGATGACTGGTTTAGATAATCTTATTTAATCATAGAACGGTCAGCTTTAAATTTAACCTCATATTTTTTTGAATAAGTATTTTCAAATAACGATAGACTCATCTTAACACCTGAGCCAGTAATTTTATAATCACTCACATTCAAAGTATCAACTTTTAAACTCCTAGTTCCACATTCAGAGAGAAATTCGTCAATGGCTTTTCTTGCATTTTTTTCTGAGTCATACATAAAATCAACTTGAATTTGATAAACGCCATCTTGGTCAGCTATAAAAGCCATTCTTGAATTCTTTGTTTGATAATAAATGCATTCCATAGCTGGATTTGATTTGTCGTGATGCAGAGGCTTGCCAAATTTTTTAATTACTTCTTTTGAATCTTTTCCAATTAATTGGCAGAGAGAAATATCCTGTGAATAAACTGCTGTTGAAAATAAGAAGAGAAGAATTGCTAAAAAACCAATTCCGATTTTCATAGCAACCTCTTCATTTAATTTATTCTAAAATTTATTAGTCTAAACCATAAAGCAACAAAGGCAATTCAAAAGTGAAAGAACAATTTATTCACAATGAAATTTTACGATATTTTAGGATTAACTTCAATCCAAATTAAATCTCAATGCGGGTAATTACACCATGTAGTTTTTGATAAGGCAAATCTAAGAATTGAACAAAATTTGGAGTGATTCTTTTAATTAATGCAAAAATTTTCAAAGTAGTTTTTCTTGTATGAACATCATCAACACCATAAAACATAACTTTTGGTTCAATTTGCAATTCCTTTAGAATTTTCATTACATCAACTTTTTCAAGATATCCAATTTGTATTTCTAATCCTGAGAGACCTTCTGTAATTTCTGGTTCAAATAATTTTTGGGTGCCAAAAGGCTTGTCCATCGTAGCTATTGAAATCAAAATATTATGCTCATAAATAATATTGCTGCTAATTGTGCAATGAACCATATAGGGAGGAATCATATCCAAACTTTTTGTAAAAAATAAAGCTGTGCCAGGTAAAATATTTCCTTTTGAATAAAGCTGGTCAAAGCTTGTAATAAAAGTATCAATTGGTAATGAACGAAAAGATTTGTGAACAGCACGATTTCCTCTTGTCCAGATTCCTATGGTAACAAAAGGAACTAACGCAATAAGAATAGACCAATAACCGCCATGAGGAATTTTATAAAATACAGAGATCAAGAAAAGAATATTTACAACAAAGACGAATAAAGCTACTAAAACTTTCCATTTAATTTTTTGTCTTCTAAAAATCCATATCATGAAGAAAGTACTGATTGTCATTGTAGTAGTAACTGCAAATCCATAAGCTGCAGCAAGATTTTGTGATTTACGAAAAACTAAAATCATCAATACTACAGCTAACAATAATCCCCAATTTACAGCAGCAATATAAATCTGGGATCTCAAATGAGTAGAAGTATATTTAACACGCATTAATGGAAATATATAAGTACGAATTCCCTGATATACAAGAGAAAACATTGCGGAAATCATTGCCTGTGATGCAATGATTGTTGCCATTAAAGTAAGAATTAAAAATGGGATATATAAAAATTGTGCTTGGGATTTAACCATTGTAAAGAGGATATTAAAATTATTGTAATTATTGCTGTGTTCTGCTAAGAATGCTCCCTGACCAAAATAATTTATTACAAGTGCAACAAAAACAATATACCATGCTCTTCTAATTGGGTCGCGTCCTAAATGTCCCATATCAGCATAAATTGCTTCGCCGCCAGTTGCACACAGAATAACTTCTGACAAAACAAAAAATCCAGTTATGCCATTATGTGTCATAAATTCTATTGCATAATGAGGACTTACAGCTGCGATAACTGATGGATTACGTGATATTGAAATCAAACCGGAAATAAACAAAGATAAAAACCACAACAACATTATTGGTCCAAAAGAAGCAGCAACTTTATCTGTTCCTTTTGATTGAACAGAAAATAAAATTATTGTTATGATAATTGTAATTAGAACAATTGTATTCTGGTCAATGTGTCCAAGACCGGGAATTAACTCAAGTCCTTCTACAGCAGAAAGAATACTAATTGCAGGTGTGATAACTCCATCTCCCATCAAAAGAGAAATTCCCACATAACCAAGAAAGGTTATAAAAATTATTGACCTCCCTCTCTTAACAATACTACGAAGAATTTCTTTAAGTACAATTATGCCGCCTTCTCCTTTAGAGCTTAAACTCATTGCAAGGAAAGTGTATTCAATCGTTACAAGAATAATCAATGTCCAAAAGACAAGAGAAAGGATTCCTAGAATATTTTTAAATGTAGGAGGAGTAAGAAGGAAAATAACTGTAAGAGTATAAATTGGACTTGTACCGATATCGCCGAATACAAGTCCCATAGCTTTAACTATTTCTAAGCTCTCTTTAAGATTTTTAGAATTACTATTCTCCAAATCTCAGTTCCATTAACAAAAAATTCTTAATCACTTTAGTCCCAAATTTCAGCTCAACCAAAAATCATATCATAAACTAAATAGCCAATGATGTATAAAACACTAATTCCTAAGATTCCCATTAAGAAATAAAAAGCAAGATCTCCGAGTTTCTTATTTTCTTGAGTTTGTTCCATTATTTATCCCTATTTAAAAAATTTCTAAAAAAAGCAATGCAATACATAGCATTTTATAGAAAAAAATCCAAATCAAATTTTTAAAATAAAATTGCTCTTGCTCTTAAGGCGAGCAAGAGCAATTGTAAAGTAAAGAATTAATTAAAATAAATCATCAATTGATAAATATCTTTCTCCTGTATCATAATTGAAAGTTAGAATTCTTTTTCCTTCTGGTATTTCACTTAATTTTTTATTTACAGCTGCAAGTGATGCACCGGAAGATATTCCAACAAATAATCCTTCTTCTTTTGCTGCACGTCGTGCATATTCAAATGCTTCTTCTTTTGTAATTTGAATTGCTCCTTCGATTAATGAAGTATCAAAAATTTTTGGTATAAAGCCAGCACCAATGCCTTGAATTGGATGTGGACCAGGCTGACCACCTGAAATCACAGGTGAAGCAGCAGGTTCAACTGCAAAAACTTTTATATGAGGAAATTTTTCTTTTAATACTTTTGCTACTCCAGTAATGTGCCCACCCGTTCCAACACCAGTTATTAAATAATCAAAACCATCAGGAAAATCATTTAAAATTTCCTGAGCAGTTGTTTTAATATGAATTTCAACATTAGCAGGATTTTCAAATTGTTGAGGTATCCAAACTTTTGGATTATTAGCAGCAATTTCCTGAGCTTTTGCAATTGCCCCTTTCATTCCAAGTTCTCGAGGTGTCAATTCAAATTCAGCACCAAATGCTGCCATAATCTTTCTTCTTTCAATTGACATTGATTCCGGCATAACAAGAATTAACTTGTAACCTTTGACAGCTGCAACCATAGCCAGTCCAATTCCAGTATTTCCAGAAGTAGGTTCGACTATTATGCTGTCCGGTTTCAAGATTCCTTTTTTTTCGGCATCTTCTATCATAGAAAGAGCAATTCTATCTTTAATACTTGCCCCTGGATTTGCCCTTTCAAGTTTGACCCATACTTCATGTTTATTGCCGAAAAGTTTATTAATTCTTAGATGTGGTGTATTCCCAATTAATTCAAGAACATTATTTGCTTTCATGATTTATTCCTTTTTTGTTAAATGACAAAATCAATTGTGTTTTCAAATTCTTTTGACCTTCTTACACGAACTTCGCTTTTGTTATAAACAATTGAATTTGGAGGAATACTTTGAGTTATCCATGAATTCCCTCCAATGATGCTGTTATTTCCTATTACTGTATTTCCTCCCAAAATTACTGCTTGTGAATAAATAACAACATCATCTTCAATTGTAGGATGGCGTTTTGTTTGAGCAAGACTTTTATCTACACTAAGTGCACCAAGTGTAACTCCTTGATACAATTTCACATTTTTTCCAATAACTGTTGTTTCACCAATTACTATTCCAGTTCCGTGGTCAATGAAAAATGGTGAATCAATTGTAGCCCCTGGGTGAATATCAATACCTGTAATTTGATGTGCATGTTCAGTTAATATTCTTGGTATGATAGGAACTTTTAACAAATATAGTTCATGAGCAATACGATAAATTACAATTGCCATAAAGCCGGGATAAGCAAGAATAACTTCATCAACACTTTCGGCTGCAGGGTCGCCTTGATAAATAAACTCGGCATCAGCCCACAACATACTATGTATTTTAGGAAGTTTGGAAATAAATATTTCTGCAGTTTCTTCAAGATTTTCAGGAGCCAGTCCATTTAATAATTTTATTAATTGAATTAAATCTCTTTTCAGAAGCTGCAGTTTGGAAAGAATATCTTCTTCAGTGTAATAAACTTTATTTGAAAAGTGAGGAAACAGAAAATCAATCAATCCATTCAGATATTCTATTGCTTCTGTCTTTAACGACGCAGTGCAGAAATGTGTTTGTCTTTTTTTAAGCAGTTCTTCTGCAAAATTAATTAGATTATTCCTGTTCAATGCTTCCATTTTCATTCCTCTTATAAAAAATTAAAAATATATTAAAAAAGAATTGAAAGCCGATTATGAAATCAGCAACAACAAAGACATGAGATGCTACAGATGCAGCTATGATGATATGAAGTGTTGGAGAAAGAATTATAATGTATATGAATAATCATTTTAGAAAATTTTCTTAATTACACATGTAAAAATGCATTCTTAAGAGAAAAAGTTCAATAATTGGAAAAATAAAAAAGCGGCTTATAAAAGCCGCTCAGTTGTTGCAAATAAATCTTTATTATTTGACAACTTTTACATCTTGAGCCTGGGGTCCTTTTGGTCCTTCTCCAACAGTGAATTCAACCTTTTGACCCTTTTCAAGGCTTTTGTATCCTTCTGCTTGAATTGAAGAAAAGTGAACGAATACATCACCGCCTTGATTGCGCTCAATAAAACCGTAACCCTTTGCAGCATTAAACCACTTTACGGTTCCGCTTTCACGCTCTGCCATTTGAAAAACTCCTTTAAAAATGTTACTGATACAGCTGCAAAGCAAACACTCGAATAAATTTTATTGCCCCCGGCAAAAAAATATATCAGAGCATCTGCTCTACATTGCTAAGTTAATTAAATAAAATTTCTAAAACAAAAAAATCTTTTGGTGATTATTGATTCCCTTTCAGCATAAATGCAATCTGTGCTGCCTGCTTTTGGTTGTATTCAAATGCTATTCGTTTGTAATTAACAAGGTCAATTATGGTTCCAATTAAACATAAGCCGCCTGTAAGCAAGTATAAAATTCCTAAACCAATCTGGTCTGTAAGAAATCTTTGAATTCCTGCAATTCCAAGAAATCCGGCAAGTGTTACAAGCAAAATTGTTTGCGGGTCTCTTCTTCTTGCGCGATAAATATTTGCAAACTGTTGTGCTTCTTTGTCATCATAATTTTTGATGAGGTTAGCAATATAAATCTGTTCTTCTCCCATTATTTCGGGCATTAATTCATATACATTTGCCATATGTTCTCCTTCTGATTGAAATTATTAATTGTTCTTTTTAACAGAATAATTATTCTGTATGAAATGAGTATTAATGCAGCTATCCCAAGCGGATGTGCATGGAATGAATTTATGAAATCAAAATAGTAAATAAATGAAATTGATTTTCCTAATCCGCATCCAGGACAAAAGTTAATCCCAATATTATGAAATGGGCACAATGTAAATTTTTGTTCTTCATATGGATTTATAAAAATTAAATAGATAAGACCAATCAGCCAGAATATTCCTTCCCATTCAATTTTTCTTAAAAAACTTTTAAGAAATATTTTATTCATTTACATAAACTATTTTTTTGTCTGGACCATTAGTCGCATTAAAAAGAAATTTGTTTTACTTACGATTGAATATTCTTAAGCATGACGAGTAATTTCATTTTCTCAAATAAATATCTTCAATAATGCTAACTTTATCGTTATCATAATCTACTATGCTCAATTTATTAATCTCTCCAACAATCTCGAGATTTTTTGAATTTATTTCATCAGCAATTTTTTTGCAAAATTTTGGGTCAAGATTATTTGCAATTCCAATATGAGGAATGAAAGGAATATCAAGCCGAAGGTCTTTTTCGATTGGTCCAGTGTAAAGAGCATCATGAAGTTTAACAAAAATTCTATAACCCTCTTCTGGAATTAAAAACACATCTGTATAATCACTGAAAGAATCTTTTACAATTTGAGCACATCTTAAAACAAAATAAAACACACCAAATTTTTTCGATATTGATTTAACATGTCTGCTTAATTCATCAATTGATAGTTCAGAGAGAGGAAAGACTAATGTGAAATGCGGTTCAACAATATTAAAATATTTTTCATCATACTTTTCCCTGATGGATTGAATCCATTGGAAATCTTTTTTATCAATATTTGGAAATGCTAAAACTAAAAGTGACATTTATTTAAGATATCTTTCTTTAATTACATTTAGATGATGAAGCGTGTGACCTGCAATGATGTAAGCAAGTGCTCTTACCGAAATATTTTGTCCATTAATAATTCCTGTTTTCAGAAACATTTTTTCTTTCAATCCTTTCAACATCAAAATAGTTGATTTTCTCAAAAGCACAAATTCATTAAGAATATCTTTTAATTTAAGAGAAGAATAATTTGATTCTTCGATAAATAAATTTTCATCAAAAGTTGAAAGCTGGTTTGGGTCGCTTCGGGAAACTCTTAATATTCTGCATGAAAAGATTCTTTCGCTGTCAACAAGATGTCCGAGCACTTCTTTTATGCTCCACTTTTTTTCTGCATATCGATAATTAGATTTTTCTTCGTCAATCGAATTAAAAAGATTTTCTACTTCCTGCAATTGAGATTCCAGAACTTCCAAAATATTTTCAGAATCAATTAAATCCACATATTGTTTGTAGTAAGATGCATATTCATTTGAATCAGGTTTCATAATTTCCAACCTCCTTTCGAATTTTCCTTATCTAAAAATTAAAATTCTGGTAAGAAATATCCTTTGCTTGCAAGATAAGATTTATGAAGCTTAATGTAATCTCTGATTGCTTCAATACAAATTACTTTTGTAATTCCTGTTCTTAATATTTGTTCTCTTTCTACATAAAGTTCGCCTTTATATGGCATCATTGGATTAAAATCAAGATTTCTATCTTTGGTTAAAGGATGAACCGTGTATTGAAAATCTGCAGGAACAGATTTAACAAGGCCAACAAGTTCAAAGTTTGGAACACCATCACGAATAGCCAACACAATTCCACCGCTTGAACCCCTGTTAAAAACTGCATCAATCAGGAATGTATTTTTTTCTTTGCTTGAAATACTTACCAATGCTTTTGTAACCATCTTTAAATTCATTGGATAGCCAAAAACATAAACAAAATCTCCCCATTCAAGTTCAGAAGATTTTCCCCATGGATAATTGAAAACAGAAATATTCAATAAATCTGTCTGCAAAATTTTTTTGCCTAACAGAGCAACATCAATATTTTTATCTATCAAAACAATTTCTAGTTCGCTTCCAGATGGCAAGTCAGGAATATAATTTGTCTGTCGGGTTTTAATCGAAATGCTCTGAATATAATTTGAGGTGCTTCCATCCTGATTGATGAAAAAAGAAATTAAAGTATCTTCAAATGAGACGACATGAGCAACTGTCAGAAAAAGAATTTTATCCTGTCCTTTATAAATTAAAGTTGCGGTTCCCGAAGCAGTTCTGTTAAAATAAACTTTTTGAATTGCTTTTCTTTCAAAATCAACTTTCTTTAATTCGTCTATTGTTATAAACGAATTTGAATCAAAAACATAACTTGTGTAAAAAGCTATGCTGTTAATTAATCTGATACAATCGCTTATTTCTTCGAGATATTTTGATGCGTTGATGTAAGGAAATTCACTGTCGTATTTGCCATCGGCTGCAGGAGAATTCATTCTTTCATACTTTAAGCTTGCTGAACATGAAACAAAAATTAGAGTCAAAAAAATTAAAATAATATTTAAGAATTTATGCCTCACTTTATCAAAAGGATGAAAATTATTTGCAGTGATAATAAACAAACTTATTAAAAAATAATAGTCCAGCTGGCATTTTAAATGTCATTAAACTGCTCTTTAACTTTTTCAAAAAATTTTCTAACAACTTCATAGAAACTATTTAAATCAATATTTTGAAATCAGGTTAATTTTTTTTGAAATTATTTTATGGATTCAATCCCGTATGACATTCAACACAAAGCATGTCTTTCCATTTATCCCCAACATCATTCCCAGGATGCTTAAATTCAAGCTCTGAATTTACAGAAGCAATTTGCAAATTATTTGCTGGTCCTTGTGAATTTATTGTATGACACAGATTACAATCTTTTTTAATTATTCTTCCTTCGTTCGATTTATGATTATCATTATGACATCTAAAGCAGCCAATAAATTCAAGATGACCAATATTATTTGGATAGACATCCCATCTGACTTTCATTTCTGGAAAAATATTTTTCTTAAATTCATTTTGAATTCCTTTAATAGCTTTATCAATCATTTCATATTTCTTAGCATAAATTTCAGGATAATTATCTTTATAAAATGAATTGATGTATCGAGCAATTTCTTTCATTGCAGAATCTGTTGAAGTAAAATTATTTCCAAGAACATCCATCGCAGCAAATTTTATTTGAGGAAGTTCACGAGGAATATTGCCAGCTGTGATTGCATTATTTATAAAAAATGCAGGCGGCTGATAATTGTGAGAAGGACGATTGTGACAATCCATACAATCCATTACTCTTGTTTCTAAGGAATCGAGAATTTTTTTGTCAGTCTTTACTGTTCTGTCTTCATAAACAAAAACTTTGCCTGTTTTAAGATTAGTATACTTTACCCATGGAATTTTTTCGCGTTTTGAATCGAGTGCTTTATACTCAATTTTTACATTTGGATTTATATGCCAGTGAATTCCCTCTTCAAGACCGAGAGCACTAACTTGCGAGCCAATTTTCATTGTTAAAGTTATATCCCATTCAGTGTTATTAAAATCATTCAAATAATGTTTTTCAAATCTCAATTTTCTTGAATAAAATTTTTGAGGCCAGTGACATTCTTCGCAGGTTTCTCTTGCTGGTCTCAAATTTTTAATTGGTGTTTCAATTGGTTTTGGAACAGTTCCAAGTGTTACTGCATAAACTTGATATAAACCTGACAACTTTGAACGAACATACCAGCTTGCACCTGTACCCACATGACATTCAACACAAGCAACTCTTGCATGCGGTGAATTTTGATATGCAGTATATTCAGGCTTCATAACAGAGTGACACAACTTTCCACAAAATTCTACTGATTCTGTAAAATGAAATGCTTCGTAACTTCCAACTGCGGATGCAAGAAGAAAAATTGAAGTTCCGACAGAAAAAATCATAAATGCATTTCTATGCCTAACATCATTAAAATCAATTACTGGCCATTCTTTTTTATCTTTTTGAAAATGCAATCTTTCTTTTCTAACTTTTACCCACATGCCGATTGGAATCAATATCAAACCAAAAATTAATACTGCTGGCAAAGCAATGTATATTATTAATCCAAGATAAGAGTTATCTTTCCCGAAAATTGAACTTACAACAAATAAGAATACTATCATAAAAAAACTGATTAGAGCAATTGTAGCTCCAACAAGAGATATCCAGTTTTGTGTAGAGTGTGGTAATCTTATTTTCATATTTCTTCTCGATTTAATGCAACATTAAATTAAGAAATGATATTCTCATAAAAAAAATATTTTCTTAAAAAGAAAGTTACTAAATTGTTTTATTAAAGATTACCATCTTCATAAAATGGAGCAGTACTTTTGATCAGCAATCATTTTGAAATAATTTTAGCTCTAATTTCACTTCTTCTGATAAGCTTTTTATTGGTTCTATTTAATATTTTAAAACGAAGAAAAAAAATTGAGCAGGATTTAAATATCAGACTTGAGCAATTGAATATCTTAAATGAAAATTTGATGGAAGAAATCCGTTTGAGAAAAGAAGCAGAAAAAAAATTAATTGAATACACCGAAGAACTTAAAAACATCAATGCTGCAAAGGATAGATTTTACTCAGTTATTTCTCACGATTTGAAAAATCCTTTTCAAGGACTTTTAAGTTATGCCGATTTACTTTATGAAGAATTTGATTCACTACCTGATGATACCAAAAAAGAAATTGTCAAAGGAATAAGAAATCAATCAAAAAATATTTACGAACTTTTATTAAATCTTCTTGAATGGACAAAACTGCAGTCAAATAAAATCAAAATAGAACCAATCAGAATTAACCTGCGTAATAAAGTTGATGAGATCCTTAATCTTCATGATGCTAATGCAGTAAGAAAAAATATTAAATTGAAAAATGAAATAGATCCAAATGCGGTTGTTTATGTTGATGATTATATCTTAAGTTCTGTTCTTAATAATTTAATCAGCAATGCAATTAAATTTACTAAAGAAGGAGGAATTGTAACAATCAATTCTCTTTTTAGTTCAGATGGAGTTGAAATAATTGTGCAGGATACTGGAGTTGGAATTTCATCTGAGGATATTCAAAAATTATTTAAGCCTGATAGTCATTTTTCAACTAAAGGAACAAATTCAGAAATCGGAACCGGAATGGGATTGCTTTTATGCAAAGAAATGGTTGAAAAACATGGTGGTAGTATTTCTGTTGAAAGCAAATTAAATGAAGGAAGCATATTTAAGGTTTTCTTTCCAATTAAAAACTAAATGTGCTCTTAAAATGAAAAAATCTTTGAAATATTTTGCAATCAATAAACCTTACGGCGTGCTTTCTCAATTTACCGATAAAGAAGGAAGAAGAACTCTAAAATCACTTTTTAATTTTCCGAAAGATGTTTATCCAGTTGGAAGATTAGATATGGACAGTGAAGGACTGCTGCTTTTAACCAACGATAAATTTTTAACCAATTATTTATTAAATCCCAAAAACAAACATGAACGTGAATATTTTGTTCAGGTTGAAGGAATTCCGACAGATGAAGCAATACAAAAATTAAGTGATGGTTTAATTATAGAAGGCAGGAAAACTCTTCCAGCAAAAGTTAAATTAATTGATGAACCTGATTTCCCTCCAAGAATTCCGCCGATTCGAGAAAGGAAAACAATTCCTACATCATGGCTCAGTATCACATTAGTTGAAGGCAGAAACAGACAAGTTAGAAAAATGACTGCAGCAGTTGGATTTCCAACATTGCGCCTTGTTCGTGTAAGAATAAAAAATATTTTGCTTGGAGAATTAAAGTTTGGAGAAGTAAGAGAATTAACCAAAAGTGAAATTGAAGGTCTATTCGGTTAAAAATGGGTGACTAAAAAGTGAGCTTGTATTTTTAATCTATACAATAAATAGCACAAAATAAAAATCATATTTTACAAACTATGCTTACTTTTTAGTCACCCTGTTTTTTCAATTGAGAATTATAATTTAAAATTGCAACCTAAATAAAATGTTCTTCCTAAAGTTCCATAATACAAAACTTCTTCATAATCTTTATTAAACAGATTTTCGATCTTTCCATAAATTTCAAGATTATTCAATATTCGATAAGTGGCAGAAAAATTAATTAAAGAATAATCACTCAATGTTACTCTTTTTGCTGGATAAAATGAAAAATCTTTATCGTCTCGTTCACCAACATATTTGAATGATGAATTCAATAAAATTTTGTCATTAAGTTGATAACCAATATTTAGATATAATTGATGTTTCGGTCTTCTCAGCAGTTGCTGATTATAATCACTGCTTTTTTGATATTCATCTTTAGTTTCATTATAAGTGTAATTAATGTTGAATGAAACTCCATTGAAATCAGAAAGTGTAGAATAAATTTCTAATCCTTTTGAAGATGCCTTTGCGATATTTATTGTTTTGAAATTTGCATCATAGCCAAACATGTTTGTTAATTTCAAATTGAAATAGGTTGCACCAAAAGAAAATTTGCCATTCATAAAAAATTGTTCAAAACCAATATCCCAGCCTTTGCTTTCTTCTGGTTTTAAATCCGGATTTCCAAAAAGAGGATCAAACAAATAATAAAGTGAAGGTGCCTTAAAACCAGAACCATAACTCATTTTTAATTTTGTATTTGTTGAATGGAAATAGTAAGCTGGTGCAAATCTGAAAGTAGTTATTGTTCCATACTTTTCATTTTTATCAATTCGAATTCCTAATGAAGTAAATAAAGAATTTGCAAGATTAAATTGGTCCTGCAAATAAATTCCAGTTGTTCTCATTGATTTTTCAGGGAACACGCTTTCATAAGGACCCCACTCAGATGTGCTTAAATAACTTGTGTTTGCTTTTTCTAATTCTGTTTCAATTCCAGCAGTTATCAAATTATTTTTTATTAAGTAAAAATTATTTTGCCAGCCAATTTTAATTCTTTCTGAATGATTGTAACTATTCGACGAAGTATTAGGTCTAATCTCATCAACATCATCTTTTGCTTTAGCCAATCTTTTCACAAAAGATGCTGAGACAACTTGTTCCCACATTTTATTGAACAAATCATTTTTTAATTCTGCTTTATATAACTGCTCTTCAACATTATAATTATAATTAGGATCGTCGCCAAGTTTATCATTCTGGTCTAAATCAGTTTTCAACTTTGAATATTTATAAAGAAGATTCATTTCCAAATTATTTAGAAAATTAAAATTGAGTTTAGATGTTAGAGAATTATTATTAAATCCGTCACTTTCTGAATTTCCATATTTCGAATTACTTGCTGAAATTCCTTTGCTTCCAATTCCAGCAGCAGAAAGAAAGTAATCAACAATTCCATAATTTCCATTCAACGAAAAATTTCCTTTATAAAATGAATGTGAACCACCTTCAAATGAGATAGAGTAATTTTTGTTTTTATTTAATCCTTTAGTGATAATGTTAATTACACCTGCAATTGCATCGGAGCCATAAAGTGTGCTTTGAGGACCTCTTACAATTTCAATTTTTTCAATATCTGATGTATTTAAAATTGAGAAGTCAAAGGCATTATTTGGAGAAGAAGCATCATTTACTTTAACTCCATCAATAAATACAAGAGTATGATTTGAATTAGCTCCTCTCATAAAAAGATTGGCAATTTTTCCTTGCCCACCCTGTTGAATTATTGATAAACCGGGAACTTCTCTTAAAACATCAACAACTGTGTTATAATGTTTTTTA
>NZ_BAAJAO010000007.1:0-143326 GCF_057554405.1 Rosettibacter sp. KY25
TGTAGAATTAAAGTCCTATAAATTCTATCTGCAATCTTATCGCAATGATGGAATTTATTTTGAGGCTGTTACAAATAAAATTTTGAACGACCTTGTTGATGTTTTGCAACCTCGATACATGAAAATCACTGCAAAGTTCAATACACGCGGCGGAATTCATTCTGATGTTATTGTTGAATATAAGAAACAATAGCCAAAAGCTATAAATAAAATATGAGGTCACACAATGGCTAAAAAAGTCATCAAAAAAAGCTGGGCTGAACCATTCAAAATAAAAATGGTTGAACCTGTTAAAATCACAACTCGAGAATACCGTGAAAAATGTATTAAGGAAGCTGGTTACAACACTTTCCTTTTAAAATCCGAAGATGTTTATATTGATTTGCTTACAGACAGTGGAACCAATGCAATGAGTGATTATCAATGGGCTGGTTTGATGATGGGTGACGAAGCTTATGCAGGCAGCAGAAATTTTTATTACCTATGGGATAATGTAAAAAAATATTACGGCATGCCTTACTTTGTTCCTACACATCAAGGAAGAGCTGCTGAACATATCATTTCAAAAATTTTGATTAAGCCCGGAGATTATATCCCAGGTAATATGTATTTTACAACAACAAGGCTACATCAAGAATTAGCAGGCGGTACTTTTGTTGATGTCATAATCGATGAGGCTCACGACCCACAGAATCGACACCCATTCAAAGGAAATGTTGATTTGAATAAGCTTGAAGACCTAATTAAAAAAGTTGGCGCAAAAAAAATTCCTTATGTAAGTATTGCCGGTCCTGTAAATATGGCAGGCGGTCAGCCAATTTCAATGGAAAATTTGAAAGCTGTCCATTCACTTGCAAAAAAATATGGAATTAAACTCTGGTTCGATGCTACTCGTGCTACTGAAAATGCTTACTTCATAAAAATGCGCGAAAAAGGTTATGAAAACAAAACCATCGCACAAATCTTAAAAGAAATGTGTTCTTATTTTGATGGACTATGGGTGAGTGCAAAAAAAGATTTAATGGTTAATATCGGTGGCTTTCTTGCAACTCGAAATAAAAAAGTTTATGAAGAAGCCAGAAACCTTGTTGTTGTTTATGAAGGTCTGCATACTTACGGCGGATTAGCAGGAAGAGACATGGAAGCTATGGCAAGAGGAATTGAAGAGATGGTAAAATTTGAAAACATAAGTTCAAGAATTGGACAAATTGAGTACTGCGGCAAACAACTTGAAAAATATGGTATTCCACTTGTTTATCCCTTTGGCGGTCATGCAATATTTCTTGATGCAAAAAGATTTTTGCCTCATATCAAACAGGATTTTTTCCCAGCTCAAACTCTTGCTGCAGAAATTTATGTTGACAGCGGAGTAAGAGGAATGGAACGCGGAATTGTTTCTGCTGGAAGAGACCCAAAAACAGGATTAAATCGTTATCCTAAACTTGAACTTGTAAGATTAACATTCCCGCGCCGTGTTTATACTCAATCACACATTGATGTTACTGTTGAATCTATAGCTCAAGTTTATCAGGATAGAAAAAAAATTAAAGGTTTGAAAATGGTTTATGAACCAAAATACCTTCGTTTCTTCCAAGCAAAATTTGTTAAATTATAATTAAGATTATTGATAACATAAATATGAGCGACGCACTTAAACTGAAAGAATCGTTTTTAAGAGATAGAAATTTACTTTTTGAGGATTCAGATATTCTCAAAGACCCTTTTAAATTCTGTAAAGAATGGAGTGTCCTTGTTGAAGAATATATCTTAAAAGCATTAAAAGAAATTAAACTCAACTGTTCAATTGCATCGGTGGGAAGTTTTGCACGACGCGAACTTTCTCCCTATTCCGATATCGATATAATGTTCATCTTCGAAAAAGTTGATAATGATGATAACATTGTTAAAAAATGTATCACAATTTTATGGGATACAGGAATAGAAGTTTCTCATACTGTAAGAGAATTTTCTGATATAAAAAAATTTTTAAAAGAAGATTTGCATGCTTTCACTCAGTTTTTTGAAACAAGATTTTTATGCGGCGACAAAAAAATTTATAATGAATGGAATAAAAAAGTATTAAGCATATTAAAAGACAGCCACAAAAAAGCTCTTATCAACGAGTTCTTTGAAGATACACGTCTTAGATATCAAAAATATGGTTCATCGGCAAAAGTGCTGGAACCAAATGTCAAATTTACTGCAGGTGGTTTGCGTGACCTTCAAGTAGTTGAATGGATTTATTCATTAAAAAACAATGTAATATTAAATTCACAAAATGAAATTACACAAACCGAAAATTTTATTAATATCTTGAAAGAAAATAAAATTCTGATTCCACGTGCAGCTGCAAGATTACTGGAAAGTTATAAATTTATACTCAACACGCGTAATCATCTTCATTTAATCTCTGGACACAAAAACGACCGTCTTGAATTTTCTGACCAGGAAAAAATTGCTTACCGCCATGGTTACTCAGAAAGCAACTGGCAGAATTACATGAAAAAATATTTTGAATCTGCCAGCATTATTAAAAGATTTTTTACCACAATGACAAAAAGATTCGAAGATGAACTTTCAAAACCAATTCCTGATTATTTGTCTATTCAATTAGATGATGATTTTTCACTTAAGGGCAGCATAATTTATTTAACACAAAATGTTGAATTAACAATGTCAACAATACTGCGTGCATTTTATTACAGAGGTTTGTATGATGCACGCTTTGATGAAAATCTTAGGTCACAAATTATTGAAGCTGTTATAGACCATGAAGATGTTCAGACTCTTGAACATCAATCTTCTGTTTTCTTTAGAGAAATTTTAAAACTCCCTAAAAATGTAAGCAAAACCTTAAATGCAATGAATGAACTCGGTGTGCTTGGTGCTTTTCTTCCAGAGTTCAAAGAAATGATAAATTTTTTTCAGCCAGGTGTTTATCATTGCTATACCGCAGACGAACATACACTTGTTGCATTATCCAATCTTGAAAATCTGAATAACGAAAATAATTTCATGGGACGACTATTTCAGAGCATTAAAGAAAAAGATGTTCTGTATCTTGCTGTTCTATTTCATGATATTGCAAAACCAATTACTGTTTCTGGTCATGAAATTATCGGTGCTGAAATTGCAAATTCTGTAATGGAAAGATTAGGATATGGTCAGAATGAAATTCAAAAAGTAAAATTTCTTGTGCGCCATCATTTAACAATGGAACAAGTTGCATTCAGAAGAAATCTTAATGATGCAACAACACTAAATATTTTTGCCGATATCTTTCCATCATCAGAAATGATTGACCTTCTCTATTTACTTACTTATGCAGATTTATCGGCTGTATCCCCTGTTGTATGGACACAATGGAAAAGCGAACTCTTATACGAACTTTATTATAAAACCAAGAGAATGGTTGAAGAAAGAATCACAGGACAAGAATTGCTTGCTCTAAGCATGGAAGAAATTATTAAAACCTCTGAAATCTTTGCAGATGAAACTGTAAGAAATCATATTGATTCAATTGACGACCTAGGATACCTGCAATATTTTACAGCAGAAGAAATCAATCAACATATTGAAGAAATTAACAAAGGGCTTCCTGTTTCTGTATTCTTCAAAGAAGAAGGAGGTTATACTTCAATTACAGTAATTACAAAAGATTCCGATGCACTTTTATCTCGTCTCTGTGGTGCTCTTTCTATAAATGACCTAAATATTCACGATGCAAAAATTTTTACAAGAAAAGATGGTATTGTAATCGATAATTTTAATGTTACAGATTTTAGAACAAACAATGTTGTTAATGATTCACGCTATCCAAAAATTATTGAAGACATCAAACTTGCTGTATCCAATCAACTTCAGATTGTAAAAGAATTTAACAGAATTAAATCCAAATGGTGGAGAATAGAAAACAAATTATTTAAACGAAAAGGTGAAGTAAAGATTACTTTTGAAAAGCATGACAGATTCACAATTATTGATATATTCTCGCCCGATAGACTTGGCCTTCTCTATCAAATAACAAAAAAAATGAATGAGCTTGGCCTTTCAATTTATTTTGCAAAAATTAATACCAAAGCCGATGACATTGTGGATTCATTTTATGTTCTCGATAGAAACAAGAAAAAAGTTTCAATAAATTCTTATGAACTAATTAAACACGAACTCACCAAAACAATCGAAGAAATGTTATAGGAAACATTATGAACTTTATGAACAGAACTAATCCAATCGGATTTTTTGATTCCGGAATAGGAGGATTAACAGTAGTAAAATCTGTAATTGAACTTCTTCCAAATGAAAACATTGTTTACTTTGGAGATACTGCACGAGTGCCTTACGGAAGTAAGTCAAATGATACAGTTATTGAATACTCACTTCAGGCAGCAAATTTTCTTTTAAGAAAAAACATAAAATTACTTGTTGTTGCCTGTAATACTGCTTCTTCTGTTGCTCTTAAGGAACTCAAAAGATTTCTTACAATTCCAGTAATTGGCATGATTGAACCAGGCTCCAAAATGGCGCTTCAAGAAACAAAGAGCGGAATAATTGGAGTAATAGGCACAACTTCTACAATAAATAATAAAGCATATTCAACACAAATCAAAAAATTAAATCCGAAAGCAAAAGTTATTGAAAAAGCATGTCCTTTATTTGTCCCATTAGCCGAAGAGGGATGGATTAATCACAAAGCAACAGAACTAATTGCAAAAGAATATTTAACAGAACTGAAAGAAAAAAAAATTGATACACTTGTTTTAGCATGCACACACTATCCAATACTTTCGGATGTAATTCAAAAAGTTGTAGGTAAAAATGTAAAACTTGTGCATTCAGGCATTCCGGCAGCAAAAATTATAGAAGAATATTTGAATGGAAGAGGATTAAGAAATATTTCAAATCATCTTGGAAAAAGAGAATTTTATGTAAGCGATATCCCAAATAAATTTCATGAAATTGCAGAAAGATTTTTAGGAACAAAAATTACACATCTTCACAAAGTTGAACTTGAAGAACTTACGAACGAATAATCTTGTGTTCGATTTTTACTAAAGAAGGATAATGATATTTGAAATAAATTTGTTTAAGAAATGAAATCCACAAGTTCAATTTTTGTATTGCTTGTTCAATTTCTAATGCTAAATTGTTCAGGCGATAATGATTCTATTAACATACCTGTTGACATAGAAGAAGAAATTGCATTAGATAATCCACCCGATTTAATTATAAAAGTTGATCCGAGAATCGAGTTATTAGCAGTGGTTCAACACTTCACTTCATGGGCAGAAAAAAATCATACAAAGTTCAATATTGGTTATAAATATGAAATCGATAACTATTTCACAAATTATAAAAATCATTCAGCCGTTCAGAAATCTCAAGCATTAACAAATGCTGGTTTCATTTATGATGCTCCAGTTGCTTTTGTTTTATATCATAGCACTCCTCCTAATTTTGAGCAGATTGTCCCATACTCTGATTACTTAATAAAACGCGCTGGTGGAGAATCTAATCTCAAAGATTTTGCAGAAAAATTGCGCTTATTTGCAAATGAAACTAACTTCATGAAATTTTTTGAAAGTAAAAGAAAATTTTATAATCACCTGCAAAATGAAATAATCAGAAATATTGGAGAGGTTAATTATATAAAAATATTAGAAAATTATTATGGTAAGAAAAAACACAGTTACAATATTATTCCAGCACCGCTTTTTCACTCAGGCGGCTATGGAGCAAAAGTCCTGAATGACACTGATGAAGATATTTATAACATTACGGGACCGAAAAATTATTCCAAGGGTAATCTTACTTTCGGTGATAAAGATGATATACTTTACATTTTATTGCATGAATTCAGTCATTCATTTATTAATGACATTACAGAAAAATATTCTGCTCAGATTAATAACTCAAAATCACTTTTTGAGCCTATAAAAGAAAAAATGATGCTTCAAGGATATAGCAACTGGCAAAGTTGTGTAAATGAACATTTAGTTAGAGCAGTCGTAGCAAGAATAACAATGCAGCTTATGGGAGAATTTTATAAAGAATTGATAATCAAAAACGAAATTAGTAATGGCTTTATTTACATTTCAAAACTTGATTTACTTTTATCTGAATATGAAAACAACCGAAATCAATATCCAAATTTTGAAAGCTTTTATCCCAGAATTATAGAACTATTTAATTCTCTTATCTAACCACATTAGATTAAAAATTTTTACTGCGCAATTTTTATAAACAGCATATATCAATAATTTAATTTAAGCATTGTTATTCCGCATATAGTTTTTGCATCAACAATTTCACCATTCCGAATTTTTTCTTCTGCTTCTTCAATAGAAAGCTCAATTAATTCCATTCCTTCTTCACCTTCTTCACGCTCATGATTCCCTTCTGTTAAATCTTTTGCAAGAAAAATATGAAGCACCTCATTGCAAAATCCTGGTGTTGTATAAATTTTCCCAAGCTTAATGATATTATTTGAAGTGTAGCCTGTTTCTTCTTTTAATTCTCGAATTGCACAATGAAGCGGCTCCTCCCCTTTATCTAATTTACCTGCAGGAAGTTCAAGAATAACTTCGTTATGAGGATAACGATATTGTTTAACAAAAATTATTTTCCCATTATTCAAAACAGGAACAATAACTGCTCCTCCTGGATGCACAGCCACCTGTCGTGTTGCCAAATTTCCAGAACCATTGTATTGAATATCATCAACTTTAACACTAAATACTTTCCCTTCGAAAACTATATTGCTTTTAATTACTTTGAAATTCATTTATTCCTCTGCTTGTTATTAATTGCAAAGTTACATAATTACAAAATTACAAGATAGACAAATTTTAATAAGAAAGAAGGGTGAACACAAAATGACAAAAACTACAACTTGAAATAAAGTTACATGAAGTAATAAGATAAACATACAGCAGCTGTAGATGAAGTCTCAGGCGTTGAGAAAACAAACTGTCTCTAAATTAACTTGGGAGTAATTATAAAACGAAAACTATTTTGGTAAGATTTATTTAATAGAAATTGAGGCGTTGCGTTCAATCAACGCCTCTGCAATTATATTACACTTGATTTGACAAATAACTTTCCAAACCCATCTGTTCAATTTGTGATCGTTGAGTTTCTGCCCAATCTACATGTCCTTCTTCCATCTTCAAAATTTTTGTCAATAGTTCAGCTGTAGATTCATCGCCAACTTCTCGTGCAAGTGCAATTCCTCTGTTATAAGCTTTAATAGCATCCTGCTCAGCTTCTTGATCATTGTAAATAATATCTGTGACAGATTTGCCGATTTTCATTTCTTTTAATTTGTTTACTATTGGATTTCCTTCGAGAAACAAAATTCTTTGAATAAGCCATTCAGCATGATGCATTTCATCGATTGCTTGCTTTTCGATTGCTTCGTGAAGTTTGCTGTAACCCCAGTTATCACACATTTCTGAATGAACCATATACTGACTGATGGCAGTTAATTCATCAGCTAATAAATCATTAAGAACTTCGATAAGTTTTTCATTCCCTTTCATTTTTATACTCCATTTTATTGAGATAAGATTTTTTCGATTTCATTTAATTCATCTTCTGAAAATTGTAAATTGTTTAATGATCCTACCGCATCATCAATCTGTTCAATACGACTTGCACCAATCAGTGCCGAAGTTACAACATGTTTTCTTAGAACCCAGGCAAGAGCCATTTGAGCTAAAGATTGATTTCTCTTTTTAGCAATTACATTGAGCTTTTTTATTTTTTCTAATTTATCATTTGTAATCTGTTCAGCTTTCAAAAATCCCCATGGTTTCGAAGCACGAGAACCTTCTGGAATTCCATTTAAATATTTATCTGATAATAATCCTTGAGCTAATGGAGAAAATACAATACATCCAATTCCTTCTTGTTCAAGCACATCTGTTAATCCATCTTCAATCCATCGGTCGAACATATTGTAACGCGGTTGATGAATTAATAAATGATGCCCCATTTGCTTCAGAATATCTGCAGCTTTTTTTGTTTCCTCTGGTTTGTATTGAGATATTCCAACATACAAAGCTTTACCGCTTCTTATAATTAAGTCTAATGCACCTATTGTTTCTTCAAGTGGAGTTTCGGGGTCAGGACGATGATGATAAAAAATATCTACATAATCTAAGCCCATTCTTTTAAGACTCTGATCCAAAGATGCAATCAAATATTTTTTTGAACCCCAATCACCGTAAGGTCCAGGCCACATACCCCAGCCGGCTTTTGTAGAAATTATCATTTCATCACGATAGCCTTTGAAATCTTTTTTAAGAATTATACCAAAATTTTCTTCTGCAGAACCTGGAGGCGGTCCATAATTATTTGCTAAATCAAAATGAGTAATACCTAAATCAAAAGCATGACGAATAATTGCTCTGCCATTTTCAAATACATCGACTCCGCCGAAATTATGCCATAAACCTAATGAAATAGCGGGCAGCTTTAATCCGCTTTTCCCGCAGCGGTTATATTTCATTGTATCGTAACGATTATCTGAAGGTGTGTAATTCAATTTTTTTTCTCCAATAATTTTTTGTGAATTTAACGATTAAATTCAATAATTCAATATAAAAAAATTCTTTGTTTTATTTAGTAATTATTATTACAAATACATTTTGATGTATTATTAATTACAAAATTACAAAATTGTGCAGAAGTCATTCTTATTGTAAAACGAAATGCAGTTTCGTTTAAAGATTACAAAATTGCAAGATTACAGGTTTATCGAGATTAGAAATGTTTTTCAGATATATTCTTTGCGGCTTTGCGATAAAAATAATTCTTATTTTTTTACCACAAAGTTCACTAAGGATTTCACAAAGTTACACGAAAGAATAATATCTTTTATTCCTTTGTGTTGAACTTTGTGCACTTTGTGGTAAAATAATCTCAAAATTCTCTGTGGTTCTCCGTGTTATCTCTGTGGCTCTCTGTGTAATTTATTTTCACACAGAGAACCACTGAACTTAACTCTGAGAACCACAGAGTATTTCTATAGTTAAAGACAAATTATCATCTTTGAAATTTTTTCAAGGAAATGATTTACAAAATGGTTACTCAATTTTTGTGTATAGTTTTTATGAAATAAGATGTATATAATCCAACCAATACAACGATAACAAACGCTCCAATTTTGATTAAAGTATATGACTCATTCAATGAAAATAATACGAATAAGAATAATAGAAAAAAGATTGAATTCATAATAATATATTCAGTAATACTCCGTGGGTAATAATTAAATTTGCGTGCATACTTTTCAGAAACTACTATAGCTATTAAACCTAAAAGCAGCGGAGTGAGAGATAAAGGAACTGCTGATAGAATATTTTTACTTTCATTTAACAAATAAATAAACATAAGCAGAGACACTATAAAACAAATTATCAACCAGAAAGAAATATGAAATGTTTTGGTGTTTATTTTCATAGTCCTCAATTTATAATTGTATGGTTAAATAATTTTATAAAAGATTTTCACCATATTCACAAATAATAAATAACTACCTATAAACTGCAGAAAATATTTTATAACGATTTCTTAAAATTCTATTTCTAAAAAAATTATATATTACAATAGAACCTGAAATCGAAACAAAGAGACTAAAAATTATAGAAATGTTAGTTATAAAAATTATTAATGTTACTGTAATTATTGATATTAAATTAGCCCTCAAAGATGTATTGTTCCTAAATGAAAACAAACTTTCAATTTTTTTGGGGAAATAGAATGAATTAACTATCCCTATTATTAATAAAACGAATCCGCTTGTAACATATATTAGTATATATTCAATATTTAACAAGTTAAAGAAATATTCAAGAAGAAAAGTAATTATTGCATCAGGGAGTATCATCACCAGATATATTTTAAAAATATTTTTCGAATAATAAATTAAACTTACCCCTGCTTTGCTCATGGTCTACCACATAGAACGTAAATATCCGAAAGTATTGTTCAAAATATATGTAAAAAGAATAGCCGGAGATAAAAAGAGATTAACAAGATATAGATAAAATCCAGGTAGATCATTCGATTTTAACAGCATATTTGCATTTGTTAAGACCAGTAAAAATTTTACTAATAATGACAATATCAGTATAGTTCTTAACTTACTATTGCCAACAATTATTTTAATAACAGGGTTTGTAAGTTGTTTTCTCACTGTTTCTTTCATAGTCTTCTGTTTGGAGTCGACAATGGAATTCTCTATTATAATATTGCTTATAAGAAGTGTTAAAAGAAATATTGATGCTATTAAATTATAATTAATAAGGTCAATCCTAAAGTATAAAAAACTAAGTAATATGAACACTCCTGTAACAAATGGTATTATTAATATTATTGATTTCCTTGTTCTAAATTCTATGAATAATTGCAGTATTCTTTTGAATAAATGGATTATTACAATCCACAATAATGTATTGATAATAAAAATAAATCTGTCCCCTTTCATTAAAAAAAAAAGGGTTCCTGTAAATAAAATTAATCCCAAATAATAAGGACAAATAAATTCATTGAGCAGGTTGTAAAAAAATTTCTTTACTTTAGCTACAGGAAAATTTTGAGGTATAAATATTTTTATTGATTGATATGAGGGGAAAAAACCTCTAATCAGTGTTATAATCATTAATGTGAGAATTAAATACAGTTCAAGTTCATGTTTAGACAGATAAATTTTTTTGGTATCAATAGAGTTATAAATACTAGAAAATAATACACCATAAAACACTGCCAAAATAAAAGCAAGTATAAAGCTTATAGTTTTTACGGGGTGAGCTTTAATATCAAAAATTCTTTTTAATCTGAGTATCAGTAAATAAACTAAAATGCCCATTCGACTTCCTTAATTCTGGGTTTGTAATCATTTAGTTTACTTAATAAACTCTCATCAATATTTTTATTGCCATTATCAAGGAATGAAGACAAAGTACCGTCAAAAATTATTTTACTATTATCCAGCACTGTTATATGTGTTGCAACTTTTTCAACATAATCCAGGTTATGTGAGGAAAGGAATATTACTCTATTATTATTTTTATATCTGTTCAAAAATTCTATTAATAAGTTTGAAGCAACTGGGTCGAGACCTGAGAAAGGTTCGTCAAGAAGAAGATATTTTGGCTTATGGAGTATAGCAGAACAAAACATCAATTTCTTTTTCATCCCTGTAGAAAAATGTGCAATAACATTTTTTATATCTTCTATATTTCCGAAAAAATAGACAGCCAGGCTTTCAATACGTTTTTTTAATTCTTTATTAGGAATTTCATATAATCTTCCAACAAAAGATAAATACTCATAACCAGTAAGTTCTTCTATCAAATAGTTTGCTTCTGATAAAACGCCCAAATTCCTTTTAATTTCTAATTCATTAGCATTGTAATTCATGTTATCAAAAAAAATTTCCCCTGAATCAGGCTTAATAAAATCTGACATAATATTAATAAGTGTTGTTTTGCCTGCACCATTTTTACCAAGTAGACAATAAATAGAATTTTGAGGAGCGGTAATATTAATATTATCCAGAACTTTTTTAACTGAATAATTTTTTGATACTTTACTGATAACTATCATATTTTATTATTAGTTGTTAAAAAAAATAAGATACTTATTAATTTAATAATTTCCCCTGCGGCAACGGAGAATTACGATTAAGTGTTGTTGAAAATGAAAAAGTACTAAAATAAAAAAGTGCCAGAAAGTTGTTCTTGGCAGCTTGGAAATCTTATTCATATTATTCTACTTCTAGGAAAAGGTTAAATGAACGATATAATACTTCCATTCTCGTTAATTTAATTGATTTTTAGTAACCTTAAGCAAAGAATAAGTAGTGAATATCCCAACAATAGTCATTAAACAAAAAAGAAGGACTATAATAAAGAAAAAAGTTGAATCAAGAAATTTTAAAGCTGCTATAAATATTAAAAAAGAAATAAAATTAATTAATATATATTCTTGAATATTTTTAATATAATAAATTACATTTTTTCTAAGTCTTTTTTCAATATACTGAGAAACAATAATTGTTATAAAGGGCATTAATGCGATTATACCAGAAAATACTGAATAATGAAACATAATATAAGAAAATATCAATGTATAAATTGATACTATTGTAATCCAAAAATATTTTGAAACTTTATTTAAGTTATACATTTTAACACCCTCATAAAATAATTATAAAATATAATTCACTAAGATTGAATGTAGTGAACGAGTTAGTAACTATATAATAAAATTAGTTACTAACTCGATTAAAAGTCAATTTATATTATTAACATACAGCAACAGCTGTTGCAGAAATTATAACACCCACTATTGCTTAACCCCATATGCCTACAGGTCCACTTGCTAAACCAAACGCTAAAACATTCCACGCACCCAATTGGATAAATGCAGCATTACATAACCAATAATTCACTCCTTTTCCACCATAAGCCTCGGTTCTACCACCTTGAATTATTTCCATCTGCTCAACACTTAGTCCCTTCATTTTGCACCTCCATTTATTTAGTTATTAATTAATGTCCCGCGGCTAAGGACAATTGATTACTACCGATAATCCGATATCCCATGCTATCGGATTTTTTTAATTCTTCAATTCTGTCTGTTTATTTTGTTTATATCTGAGAAGTAAAAAAAAATGTTGTATATATCCCTACCAAAGTCATAACAGTAAATGCCCCGATTTTAATTAATAAGTAATCATCATTTAGTGAGTATAACACAAAAATAAATAGAGAAAAGAAAAGTAAATTTGTTATTAAATATTCTGGGATACTTGTCGGATAATAACTATTTTTACCTCTTACTTTTTCTGCTACCGTAATTTGTATTATACCTCCTATTAAAGGAATGAAAGCAGGTAAAATACCTTTATTTTCCTTCATTAAATATATTAATATAAGTACTGAAGCAATAACACAAATAAACAACCAGAAAGAAATATGGAATGATTTTTTTTCTATTATCATATTTCCTCCTAAAATAATCTAATTGTTGGGAGCCAGGATAGCAATATTTTAGTGGCTCCCTTATATTAAATTTTGCTCTTATTTTAACATGCTGCAGCTGCAGTTACTCCAATGATAACACCTGCTACAATCCCAGCACCTGTCAAACCTGCTAAACCAAAAGCTAAAGTATTCCAGAAACCCAATTGAATAAACGCGGCATTACATAACCAATAATTCACTCCTTTTCCACCATAAGCCTCCGGTTCTACCACCTTAAATTATTTCCATCTGCTCAACACTTAGTTCCTTCATTTTGAAACTTAATTATTAACCCCAGCTAATCTGATATTTTGGACCGTTTGATTTTTTAATTATCTATAACCATGAAAGCATTTCGTCATTTTCATTTTTATCTGTGGTTAAATCTATAAATATCTCTTCAAGCGATTGATATGTTTCTTTTGTTACTTCGTTTTTTATTTTGTTTCTGATGTCTTTTGTTTCCGATTGAAAAACAATTTTACCCTTGTTAATAATTGCAACTTCATCACAAAAATCTTCTACTTCTGCCAATGCGTGGGATGTAATTAAAACAGTTGCACCTTTGTCTCTCATTCTTTTTAATATGTCTTTCATTTTCTTGCGTGAAATTGGGTCAACGCTTTCAAATGGCTCATCAAGAATAAGAAGTGTAGGGTTATGAATAATTGCAGCAGCAAAAGCTAATTTTTTTTTCATACCTTGAGAATAAGTTTCAATAAGTTTTTTTTCTGTTAGTTTTAAGCTAAAAAAGTGGATTAATTCTGAAATTCTTTGAATGGCTTTACTAATTTCCATGTCGTACATAACCGAAACGTATTTTAAATATTCATATGAATTCAATTTTTCTATCAGAAAAGACTCTTGTAAAAGAAATCCAATATTCTTTTTGTAAGTATATGACTCTCTTTTTATTTCATCCCCGTAAATATAAATTTTACCTGAATCCCAATTAAGTATATTAGCAAGTATATTAATTAACGTTGTTTTCCCGGCACCATTAGGTCCTGTAAGTCCAAATATTTTACTGATCGGTACAGAGAATGATAACTTATTAAGTGCTAAAATATCCCTACTATAGCTTTTTACTAATTCTTTGATTTCAATTGCGTTCATTAATTTCCTCAATAATAATTTTATTGTCCATATATTTATAAAGGATAGTAAAACCTAATATACTTGAAATCAAAGGGAAATAATAAAAGTTAAAAATTTTATAAAATATATTATATGGTATTGATGCTAACAGATAAACGACGAAAAGGAATATCTTATTTTTATAATGACCTATATTAGCATGATTTTCCCTGTAAGTGTTAGATATAGAACCGTATAAGCCTGCTAAAAGTATATATGGAATTATTGAAAGATAGAAATATATAATTTTAATTAAAAAAGATATAGAGTTTATTTTGAAAAAAAATATAGGAAATGCTGATATTAACAAAAAAATGAAACTTATATAAAAACTAGAAATGGTTTTTAAATAAAATATTTGTCTTACTTTCATTGGTAAAACTAAATAAAACTTATGCTCGTAATTTGCCCTTTTCAACTGTTCAAAAAATATATTTTTAAATTCAAAAACAGTAATAAAAACGAGGAAGACATCAATATAGTTATAATATTTTTTTTGCAATAAATAAAAAATTATCAAAGCTGTCCAATTCATTAATAACAACGAAAAAAAACTTATTTTTCTCAATACCATTAAAAAATCTATATAGAGAATAATTTTACTTTTTATACTTAACATAGAGAAAAAAGATTATTATGTTTTTAATTTACTATTGATACACCTTATCATTTTTTAGCAAGAAGAAATTAACTAAGTAGACAAAAATCAAAATTGACACTAATAGACATACCATTGTTAATAATTCACTCCAATTTTGAGAGAAAATATCGTAGGCGGCTATTCCAATAAAATTAGAAATGGGAAAGTATAAAAATGCATTGTTCCCAAAAGTTTGTGATAAAATTTGAAAAATAATTATTACAAAAGGAATAATACCTGCTATTATATTAATATTGGAAAATATCTTGGCAACTAAGTACAAAAAGATAATTATTGAATTTATTACAGAAATAAATACTACTGTGATTATAAGGCTAATGATTAAAGAGTAAATTTGTTGGATAAAAACAAGATACATTAGTAGTAATTGTGGGAAAATTATCACCATAATACTCCAGTCAAAAGTAATAGATAAATTTAAATAAGTAAACTTTTCTAAGCTTGATAAACTGAATAGGCTAATGGATCTTAAATCAATAAACAAACGCCTAATTATTCTTAGTGTAGACAAAATTGTATATAGAAGAAAAATAACGGTAAAAAGAACACATAAATTAGCTTTATTAAAATCATACTTAATAATGTACCAAGTTAGTATTCCGGTGGAGACATCTAAAATAAGCGTGAATAAAAAATAAGCGAAGGGGATATTTTTATATTTATCCCTCTTGCTTAAAAGCATATTTAACTGAATTAAATAAAGTAATTTTGAAAATTTCATCATTAAGTGGGCGTTAGGCTAGTACAGAGCTGCACTAGCCTATTACCATTAATTTTACTTATTATCCAAAGATTGCTTCACCGCAACTTATTTCTGCGCTGATAATTGATACACGTAAAAAGATTATTGCTGCCATCGCTGCAGGTGAAGTAACGGACATTGCTGATCCAATAACCCCAGCTACAGATAAACCACAACTCACCCATGATACCCAGCCGCCCCCAATAGTATTTGATACCTTCTCAACATTTAATTTTTTCATTTTACACCCCCATTAATTTAGTTAATAATTTCCCCTGCTGCATTGGGGAAGTTATTATGGAGTGTTGTTGTAAATGAGAAAGTATTAAAAATAAAAAGTCCCAAGAAGTTGTTCTTGGCAGCCTGGAAATTTTATTCTCATATATTATTCTACTTCTAGGAAAAGGTTAAATGAACGATATAATACTTCCATTCTCGTATATTTAATTGATTTTTAGTAACCTTAAGCAAAGAATAAGTAGTGAATATCCCAACAATAGTCATTAAACAAAAAAGAAGAACTTTAATTAAGAAAAAAGTTGCATCAAGAAATTTTAAAGCTGATATAAATATTAAAAAAGAAATAAAATTAATAAATATATATTCTTGAATGTTTTTAATGTAATAAATTACATTCCTTCTTAAATCTTTTTTCAATATACTGAGAAACAATTATTGTTATAAAGGGCATTAATGCGATTATACCAGAAAATACTGAATAATGAAACATGATATAAGAAAATATCAATGTATAAATTGATGCTATTGTAATCCAAAAATATTTTGATATTTTATTTAAGTTATCCATTTCCCCCTTCTGTAAAATAATAAAGTCTATTTATATTATTAACATACAGCAACAGCTATTGCAGAAATTACAACACCTGCTATTATTCCACCCCATAAGTCTACAGGACCACCTGCTAAACCAAACGCTAAAACATTCCACGCACCCAATTGGATAAATGCAGCATTACATAACAAATAAGTTGCCTTTTCCCAGATTTTATCTTCTAACCTATTGTCTTGATAATGATTATTTATTATAATTAAATTTGATCAGTTACATCTGTTATAAGAGCAATATAATTAGATTTATTCCTAATTTTATATTTAATTACTTTCTCTAAAAGTATTATTTTGAATAGTATTTCCAACCCTCATAAAAACCGTCTACAAATTCTTTTGTTGCTGTTATTATACCAGTAATTAATATTATTATACTAATGCTTATATATACATACATTAAAAATTTTGTCTTAAATCTAATTGCTCTCTTTTTGTAAATTAATAAAATTCCAAGTATAATTAATATTAAACTAATAAAAGTCATTTATACCTCCTATTAATTTTGCCTAATCAATTTTTATTATTCCCCTCTAAATAGTCAATTTAAAATATTCAAAAAGTTAGCAAACTATATTTGTAAACTAATATTAACGAAGTAATATCTCTATTGATTTGCTCTTACTGCATAACTAATGGATACTTTTTGAATTTTATACCCTCAAAAAATGTCATCACATTACCCTCTTGTAAAATAACATTTTTTGCTGCTTAAATATAATATGGGGAGGGGAATTGTCAAGAAAAAAATTAGTGTTCAAAAAATAATAACCAAAGCTTATATTGCTTTAGATTTTTCTCTGAATACAATAGTGTAATAAATTAATGGAACAAAAAAAGCAATAAAAATTGATGATGTTATTATACCACCGATAATACTTAAGCTAAGATTTTTCCAGAAAGTAGATTCTGAGCTTAATACAAAAGGCACCAAAGCAAAAATTGTAGTAGATGAAATCGTTAAAATTGCACGTAGCCTGGTTGCTGATAAAGTAATTATTTCTTCAATGGTTCCTGATTGTTGATTTTTTAATATATAATTAACCATTAATATTGCACTGTTTACAGTTAGTCCCATTAAAAGAAGCATACCTGAATAAGCCCCTCTTTCTATATTAAAATTAAATAACCAGAAAACAAAAATTGAACCTAAAAATGCAAATGGAATAGCAGAAAAAATTATCAGAGAATTTTTTAAAGATTCAAAAAAGGAAGAAGAAATCATAAATATTATCACTCCCGCAGCCAAAAATATCTTCAATATGTCATATTCATTTTTTAATTCTAATACAATTGGGAAATCTACCTGTTCAATTGTAAAACCAGGCGGAATATCGATATTTGCTAATGTCGATTGAAGAAATTGCTTGCCGTAATAATAAGGTCCTTTGAACTCGAAACTAATGTATCTAACATATTGCTGATCTTCTCTATTAATAGTAGAAAGAATTTTCCTTTCATAAAAATTAATTATATCCTTCACTTTGAAACTCTTTCCGTTATAATCCTTTAGTATAATATTTTTTAGTTCCTCTAATTGAACTTTATTATAATTTGAAAACTTGATTTGATATTCGACCTGATTATTTTCTATCCTAAATTTATTATCATTAAAAACACCTTCAATATTTTTTGTAATAACAAAAAATATTTCTGCTAATGTAATATTATATGCTTTCAATTTTTCCCTATCGACTTCTCCAATAATTTCATAATTCTCGGGAGACCATAAAATTTCTGATTTATCAATATCAACATTATCCACTCGAGGATTAACAATAATCTTATTTCTAAATTCTTCGGCAAGAGATTTTACTTTTTCATAATTATAACCTTTTACTACAACATTAAATGGACTGTATGAAATACCTTCTGCATTTGAAAACCCAGGACCAAAACCATAAACATACGAATTTACACCCCCAAGTTGAGCTGTATACGCAGTAATATAATTTCTTAGAATATAGGGAAAAGATGTATTAGCTTGATTTTTATCAAATTCTATTCTAATTACTGCATTTTCTTCATCAATAACATTGGCTATAAGGTTTTTAAAATTACTTTTATATTGCAATATATCGTTCTCTAAATCTTTACAAAGTTTATTTATTCTTTCTATTCTATTGCTATTAGGAAGTTCAAGTCTAACATAAATATAAGTTTCTTCGCCATAACTCCAGATTTCCCCTTTTGATATATGATTAAAATATAAATTCAAACATCCACCTAATGCATAATTTAAAAATGGTTTTATTTCATGATAAAATTCTGAATCAAAAATTAAATTATATACTTTGCCAATAAATGGTGTTTCAATCCTGTCGGGTATTAACCAAACAGGCAGCCCAATTATCAAGATAAGAAATGTTAAACTTAGCTTCTTAAAACGAATAATCATTCTTACAATTTTTTTATACTGGTTATTAATAAACTCTAAAGATGATGGAAACAACTCTGTTTTCTTATTAGGTTTATATGATTTTAGATAAAGAAAGGGCACTACGGTTATTGAAACTATGAGAGAGGCAAATAAATTAGAACCCATGCCAATTGCAAAATGCTTAAAATATAATTTCAACTCGCCTGTAAAAAATATTAAGGGAATAAAAACAAAAATTACAATTATAGTAGAGGTTAGAAGTGGATTAAATATTTCTTTGGTATATACACTTAAATATTTTATTCCTTGTCCATTATAATGTTTGTCGAGATAATCAATAACAACAATTGAGTTATCAACTATGAAACCCAGACCAACGATAAAACATGTTATTGTAATTATGTTTAATGTTAGTCCAAGTAAATAAAACAGTGCAAAAGAAAAACTTAAGGAAAAGAAAACAGAAATGATAATTATCAATGGATATTTGTAATTTCTAAAAATCAAGAGCAACACTATGAATAAGATTAGAAATGATAAAATACCGTTTCGATAAAGAGAGAATAATTCGGCATACATCTCCTCACTTTTATCAAGCTCTTTAATAACAATAAAATCAGAGGGAAAAATTTTACTGAGTTCTTGAAACTTTTTCTTTACATCATTTGAAACTTTAAAAGTATTTGCACCCAGTTCCTTACTTATAATTAAATTAACAGTTTCTTTTCCGTTAATTCTGTAATACGATTGAGGTTCCTTAAAATCTTCCGATACTTTTGCTATATCTTTAATTTTTATTGTTTGGTTGTTAGATAATTTTTTTACTGCTTGATTTTTAATTATCTCCAAATTGTGGATTTCATTTCTAACATTTATATAATATTGATAATTTTGATTATTAACTTTTCCTGCTGATATAATAACTTCGGCATCTTTAACAGCATTGGTTATATCTTCATTTGTAATTTCAAGGGCTTTTAATTTATCATAATCAACAATAATATTAATAATTTTATCAGAACCACCTCTTACTTCAACATTCGATACACCATCAATTGACTTAAGCTGCATCAATACATTATCAATTATAAATTTTCTTATTTCATTTGCACTTTTATCTGAAGATATTGAATAAACAAGAAATCCCTGTAAGTTCTCTAACTGTTCTGGGACATAAGAAGAAACTACTGGTTTTGAAATACCAAATGGCAATTGATGTTTAAGTGCATTTAACTTTTCATTTATTTCTATACGGGCAAAATTTATATCACTATTGGGATGAAAATCGATAAAAATATTTGATAGACCTTCTGAAGATTTAGAAGAGATTTTTTTTACTCCCATTATTGTGGATAGCTCGGCTTCTACAGGCGAAGTTACGTAAGCTTCTACCGCTTCAGGAGAAGCTCCTTGCCAATAAATTGAAATTGATAATTTTGGATAATCAACATGTGGACTTAATTCAACCGGTATATTTAATATAGAAACAATACCAACACACAGAACACCAAATAAAAACATCAATGTAGTAACTGGACGAGATAAAAATATGTAGAATATTTTTTTCACTAACTTCTTTTTATTTGATTACATTTACTTTGGAATCGTGTGTAAGCGTATAATGTCCCTCAACAATAACTTCTTCACATGGTTTTAACCCATCAATAATTTCAATGTATTGGTCATTTTCTTGCCCTATCTTAACATATTTCCATTTTGCCAGATTATTTTCAACTGCGAATACTAAAGTGCGCTTATCTCTTATCAGTAATGCTTCCTTAGGGATCAATATTCTATCTTTTAGATTATCTACTTCAAGCAAAACATTAGCAAACATACCTGGTTTAATTTTATTTGAAACATTTTGAAGTAATACTGTAACTTTACAAGTTTTTGTTTCTTTATCTACGTAAGGACTAATATAAATTATACGACCATTAAATTTTTCTGAAGATAAAGAAGGAATTTCTATTAACGCATTTTTCCCAATATTAATTCTAGGGATATCATTTTCGAGTACTCCAACATCAATTTTAAGAGCTGAATTATTCAATAGTTTGCAAAGTTTTTGCCCTGCTTGAATTCTTTGACCTACCACCAAATCACAATCTCCTATAACTCCATCAAATGGAGCTTTTATTTTTGTAAACTCATAATTCAATCTTGCTCGTTTATAAGCATTTATTGCACTAGTAAGACCACTTCTACTTTGTATAACTTCTTCTCTTTTTGCACCAGTAAATATTAATTTCATATCAAGCTCATTTTTCAAATCGTTGTATTTTGTTTCATCAATTTTACCTTCAGCATAATCCTTTTCAAGTTTATTAAGTTGCTCCAAATATTCTTTAGCTTTTGGATTTATAGTTGTATCATTAGAATATTCCCTAACTAAAAAGCCGTATTCAACTTTTGCATCTGTTACTTTTGCAATAGCATCATTTAATGCAATTTCATATTCACGATCATCCAATCCTATTAGTAAATCACCCTTTTTTACATGTTTACCTTCGTAAATATTAAGATAACTTATTATGCCGCTCACATTCGAAGTCAAATCAAGTTCTTCTGACGCTCTTATAAGACCGTTAGCATTAACATATAGAATTAAATCTCCTTTCTTGACTTTTTCTGTTTTTACATCAAAAACTACTTCATTAAGTTTATCATAATTAACATTTACAGATTCATCAATTTTTTCATTGACTGAACTTCGGAACAGAATAATCATTAAAAATATAACTGAAACAGAAATAATTGAGATAACTACAATCCATAACTTAATTTTCATTTTAACCTCAAACTCAGTTATAATTTTTTATATTGCTGCGATAATTTATCAACATAAGTATAAAGAACAGGAATAATAATCAATGTTAGAAAAGTTGATGTAATTAATCCCCCAGCTATTGCAAGAGAAATGGAAACTCTTAGTTGAGTTGCTGCGCCAATTCCAATCATCATTGGAATTAATGCAAAAATAACGGTAAATGAATTCATCACAATTGGTCTAAATCTATCTTTACCAGCTTCAATAATTGCTTCTTTTACAGATAAACCCTCTTTTCGTTTTCGTAAAATAAATTCCATTTTAACTACCGCGTCATTATCGGCTATTCCTATTAAAATTAATAAACCAATAACAGATATAATGCTTATGCTCTCTCCAAAAATATAAAGTAAAAGTATACCCCCAATTAATCCTAAAGGAACAGAGAATAAAATAATAAAAGGATATAAAAATGATTCGAATTCTGATGCTAAAATCATATACATTAATAAAACAGAAATTATTAATGCAACATAAAGTTTTGAAAAAGCTTCATTTATTTCCTCGTTAATTCCACCAACCAAAATTATTTCATTGTTAGATTTAGGAATTTTTGAAATTATATTTTCTATTTTATTGATTGCTTTATCTATACTTATATTGTCAACTTTAGCATAAATATAAAGAGTTCTTGATTGATCCTCTCTCCAGATTTCATTGTAATTATAACCAAACGAATAATTTACCAGATTTTTAATTGGTATTTTCATATTCTTGTTAATTAAATAACTATTAAGCACAGAATTTATATCTGTAATGTTGTTATTTGATATTACTACTTTAATTCCCACTTTTTTATCAAAAGAAGAAAAAGAAGCAGCTATTGTCCCTCTTGTTATATTTCGAATTTGATATGCAACCTCTTCTGCACTTAATCCATATACAATACATTTATCTCTATCAATAGTTATTGTATATTCAGGATTACCTTTATCGATTGCAATTCTTAAATCTTTTAGTCCACTAATTCTCGCAGCATTAATTTTATTTAATAATAATTCTGCTTTTGCATATGCTTTATTTATATCCTTATTCTTAACTTTTATTGCTATATCATTTTCAGAAGGATTAATAACCATAGAATAACTTGTTTTTACTTCTTTAAATGAATATTTAACACTTTTAACATTTTTAAGTATGGTTCTTAATTTTTCTTGAACTTCTTTATAGAATTTGTAAGAATCGAGCTTGATAATGAAACTTGTTTTATTTACAGAAACCATTTCCTTATTTAAAAAATCAAAATCATTTACTCTACCAATATTAGAAACTATAGCCTTTACATGAGGCATTGACAATATATTTTTTTCAATTATTGAAGTATTCTCTGCATTCCCTTTCAATGATGTGCCTGTTGGATATTCAATTTCCATTATGAATTCATCCATTTCAGATGGAGGGATGAATTCTTTCTTCATATTTATAAGTGCAATTATTGTAACAATAATCAGCAAAAAAGTTATTGTTAAAACTGCTTTTTTGTGTTCAAGCGACCATTCTAATAATCTTTCATATTTATCAATGGTATATTTCAAAAAATTTTCTGCAGCATTGAAAAACAAGTTAAATCTTTTATTTAAAAAATTAATTACTTGTAAATAAGTATAACCAGCAACAAACTGTATAAATTTAATTACTACAATAAGAGGAAATAATAACCAACGAGATATTGAATCATGCTTTATTGATTCTTTTATAAATGAATGAATGTTTTGATACTTTTCAAAGTTATTAATTAGTTTAAAACTGCTTATTGAATCGAGCATTGGAATAAGCGTTAATGCAGTTATGATTGAGGATAAAAGTGAAAATGCTATTGCATAAGATTGGTCTCTAAATAATTCACCGGCAATACCACTTACAAAAATTAGAGGAAGAAATACTGCAATAGTTGTAAGAGTTGAGGCAACTATCGGCATTGAAACTTCGCTTGTTCCCTTAATAACTGCCAGTCGGTTTGAATCCCCCAATTCTCTGTATCTGGAATTATTCTCAATTACAATTATTGCATTGTCAAGCAACATACCAATTCCAATCGCAATTCCTCCTAATGATATTATATTGAAACTGATATTAAAAAGATATAAAAGAAGAACTGTAATAAATAAAGAAGCTGGAATAGTAATTCCAATAATTAATATATGTTTTACATTTCTTAAGAAGAAAAAAAGAACTACAACTGCTAAAATTCCACCATAAAAAATTTCTTGCTTAACATTTGATATTGCTTGCTCAATAAATCCCGATTGGTCAGAAACAATCAATAATTTATACTCCGGATATTCCTTATGCAGAGAGTTTATAGTTTCTTTCACTTTTTGTACAATTGATACTGTATTTGCATCGGGTTCTTTATAAATCAAAATTCCGATAGCTTCATATCCATTATAACGGGTTAATCCTTCACGTTCTTTAAAGTTTTCACTTACACTTGCTATATCTTTTAAAAGTATTGCGCTTCCATCATAATTTCTTTTAACAATTGTATTTTTAATATCATTTACATTTTGGAATTCACCAAGTATTCTCAATGAAAATCGAGAAAATCCTTTCATTATTGAGCCAGCTATTATGTTGATATTTGATGCATATAAGGTTCTTTCAATATCATTAAAAGTAATATTGTATGAATTCATTTTTACTGGATCAACATTTACAAGAATTTCTCTTTCAAGACCACCTGTTATAACTGCTTGAGCTATTCCCTCTATCTGTTCAAATCTCCTTTTAAAAATAATCCTGCCTGCTTCTTTAAGATTTATTAATCTCTGGATTTCTTCTTGTGGAGAATTATGGTCAACAAATTCAGGATTAGAAACATTGAAATATCTTTTCGCTTCTTCATCATGATGAAATGTTGACAAAAATTTTTTCTCGGTACTATCTGTTTCTTTTTCATTAAATGATAATACAATAGAAAGTATTGGTGCTGCTGATGGATCTGTTCTTATAATTGTTGGTCTTCCTGCTTCTTTTGGCAACAATATGCTAACATTATCAAGTTTTTCACGAAGAGATAGAATTGCATATTTAATATCAGTGCCCCAAACAAAATCTATACTGATTATCGACATACCTTCTTTTGATACAGAAGTTATCTTTTTAATTCCTGGTATTGTAACAATAGCTGATTCAAGAGGTTCTGTTATTTGTTTTTCTACTTCTTCTGGGGTTGAATTTATATAAGTGGTTTGTACTATTAGGTGAGGGATGTTAATATTTGGTAATAAATCGACACCAATATTTGAAAAAGCAAAAATACTTAACAGTGCAATGCCTGTGAAAAACATTGCAGTTGTAACAGGTCTCCGTATGCTAATTAAGCTAATTTTCAAAGTTAAGTTTATATCAACTTATTTAATTCTTTTTATAAAATTGTAAAATATTTTCTAAAAATTCAGTTGATATACTCTTTAATTTTTTTCAACAATAAACTATACTTGTTCAAGTATTGTTAAAAAATTTATTGTAAATGAAATCATTCAATGTTTTCTGCTAAGTTCTTATTATATTTTTACCAGTTTATAAATTTTATTTTAATATAATCTGTATTTTCTTCAGTTAATAAATAGATATGACCATTAGCAACATAAGCAATATACCTTCTACTTTGTCATCAAATATACAATCATAATTAGAGTTATAAATTTATAAATAACGCTCTCCATTTAACATAGACCTATTGTACTACGATTCTTTGTAGAGATTAACATTGTATAATATCAAGGATCTATTCGTTTCATCATAACCAATATTCCTGAACCAGGTTGTTTTCGAACCAAAATCAGCTGTAGCATCAAGAGATTTCATTACATCTTCAATGGGAATATTGGGCGGTACTTTAAAAAATTTTGGCTTCAGTCCCAAATGTTTTAATCTTTCTAAAATCTTTTCCTATATGATGAATTCTGTTTGAGGCTAATTGTTTTGCGAAAAAAGTACTATTTCCCCCGTTCACTAATAATACCCCTTTTCGATAAATGGTAAAAGTGTAGCTGCTGCAATTTGTAATTCTTCATTCGTATTAATTATTACTTTTATTGAATCAAGCATTGGCTGAGGTTCTAATATTTTACTTGTCCCTGAGAAAAGAAGTAATCCAGAAATTAAATAATAAGCAAACCAACAAATTATATTCTTAATTTTGTGCCCCACCATAGATTTTAATATTTATCCTTCTTTAGTAAAAAGATTGTACTTGATAATATCATTTAATTGTCAATTAACCATATTATTAATATACCTTTCTATAATCTTATAAAAGCTTATTGATTTTAAATAATTATTTTTATCTGCAGCATCAGCTTTTTATTATATTTCCCTCTTTATTGATTAGGAAAACTAATAGTTCATAACTGAATGGAAATTTAATATTATTTTTATCGGTTTCAATGCAAACAGCTTTGCTGATAAACGACTTTATTAATTGATTTTTGTTGAATGCTATTGCATAAACCGGCATGCCTTTTCTGTTCAATTGTTCTATTTCTTCCAAATGAAATTTTATACACGAATAGCATGTGAAATTATTAAGTATAATCAACAAAAAATAATTTTTATTTGACGAGCTTTCTAATATTTTTTTTGAATCGTCGCCAATAATTTCTTCTAAATTTTTACCCTCAAGGTATTCTTTTATTGTTATGTCGTTTTTAAACGACTTGACAGAATCTTGATATTGATTTATTAATCGATTATTAGAAGGTCTAGTAATAGTGAAATAAGCTAATATTAATAAAACGATTAAAGATATATATACAATATCATTCTTAAACATCACCAATTTTTTAGTGATTTTATTTATCATCATTCTTCTCCCTTAATCTACATACTAACAACTTCAAAAATTTTGGATCCTCTTTATGAATGACATAAATCATACCGTTATTAACAAAAGCCAAAATACCCGGTAATTTATCATCATAAATTACATTGTAGTTTTCATCAAATACCTCTAAATAATGTTCTCCTCTCATAAGTGACCTGTATAAATAAAAATCTTCAAAAAGATTGGTATAACCTAAATACAATCTTTTCTCGTAAGTATCATATTTTAAATTATGCCATCTTGTTATATTGGAATGAAATTTTGCATTAGCTTCAACGGATGCCTGTGTATCTCTCGCTTTTAATTTCGGAGGATCTTTATACTTATTTGGTTTCCTTCCAAAATGCCTAAGAACATTTAGATTCTTATCATAAAGTTTAATGTAATAAGTAGCCCCTTGAATTGTAAAAAAATGATTTTCATCTTTTTTGGTTACAAGTGATTCATCCTGTTCTCGAGTATAACCTTCTAATTCATCATTAAAATAATTCTCGTCCCAGTCATCAAAATTCACATAGTTACTTAGAGCTGTATCAATTTTTATAAAGGGCTTAAACTTTTCATAATAAGATTTTTCTACGATTGAGTATGGAAATGATACATTAAATATAAAAAAGTCTCCAATACAAATTGGAGTATATGGCCTGTATATTAATTCCTTTGGAAGCTGCATTCTCTTTATAAATTCTAAATTCCTATTATATTTATCAATAATTCTTCCTGAAGAAAGCCAAATATAGTTACTATCATAAATAATATTCGGTGCATAACTATATTCACCAGGACCTTTACCTTCGCGGCCTATTACTTTTAATAAATCTAATTTATTTGAGAATACCCAAATTTTTTTTAGAAAAAAATCTGATATTAAAATTTTATCGCCTATAAGTTGAATATCATGAATGCGGCCTATAAAAAGCGAATCTTTGTAATAATATGTAAGAGTATCAATAACCTGGAGTTCATATTTATCTTCGTAGTTTGATATGTAGATATCATCTTTTTTTGTTGAACATTTAACCGTGATTAATATTATTAGTAATGCTATTAAAAATCTTCTCATATTAATCCTGTTATTTATTTATTATAAACATCTGCAGTTATTATTATACTGCAGTCATTCATTACTTTTAAGAAAAACCCCAAAGGCATAAATATTAAAATTAATTTTCTTAACAAAGTGGACCGCAACAGTTATCCCCTCGTTTACAACACACTTCTTTATCTAAATCAAGATAATAATGACATGGCTCAGTTTTAGCCATTGTTACTTTGCTTTCTAAAATAAAAAGCACCCCTATAATGAAAAGAACAATGAGAATTAACTTCTTCATTTTTCACCTCCTTTTTATTTGTTATTATTATTCACCAGCATTAAGCTGGTATTCATTTATATAAATTCTTAAACTAATAGAAATAAATAGAATAAAAACATTTCTGATTATCATACCTATCCCGAATTTATTCTCAATGGCTTTTCCAAAACATCCGCAGTCATTATCTAATCCAATAACACTACCATAAACGCTAATGAGAAAAAAGAACCCAAATAAAATCGTAACAGCTGTTATCGATTCTTTAATATTTTTTTTAAGTAAAAGCATTATCCCAAGAACTATTTCGACAACTGGTTAAAGTGTAGCTGCTGCAATTTGTAATTCTTCATTCGTATTAATTATTACTTTTATTGAATCAAGCATTGGCTGAGGTTCTAATATTTTACTTATCCCTGAGAAAAGAAGTAATCCAGAAATTAAATAATAAACAACCCCAAAAAGTAAATTCTTCATTTTTTTACAAACTTATTATTAACTTTTAATTGTATTTAATGTTCTGTTATTAATTATTATTTGAATAATTTTTAATAGAACAAAGCATGCTTTTATTATTAATATCCATAAATGAGAATAGTTTTAGCAAGAATTTTTCTTATAATATCCAAAATATCTTTGCTCTTCTTCTAATTAGAAAAATATCTATATAAAATTCTATAAAAAATTTTAGAATTATAAAAAGTTATACAGATTTTATAATCGATTTGGTTATATTGTTTAATTAATGGATACTTTTTGAATTTTATACCCTCAAAAAATGTCATCACATTACCCTCTTGTAAAATAACATTTTTTGCTGCTTAAATATAATATGGGGGGGGGAATTGTCAAGAAAAATTTTTATCAATAATAATTTTTTATGTTATCGAAAAATTCTATAAATAATTTTCTTAATCTAATGTTTAAACCAATAAAATAAGAAACTAAAAATATAGCTACTTCTGTAAAAATAAACTGCCATAGCTTGTATGAGAATAGATAAGGTAAAAAGTTTAAAATAAAATGATAAGAGAAAAATATATAAATTGTATTTAGAAAAAATACTTTATTATTGTAAAAAATATTTATGAATTAATTTATTTTTATTGATAAGTAAATGAAAAAATTTATGAAAACACTTCAAGAAATTATTGATATACTAAAAAAGCATAAGGACATACTAAGAAGTAACTATAACATCAGAAGTGTTAAAATTTTTGGTTCTTATGCCGAAGGGAATCAAACAGAAAAAAGTGATATTGATTTAATTGTTGAATTTGGAAAAACACCAACACTTATAGAACTTATCCATATAGAAGAAGAATTATCTAAATTACTTAACACGAAGGTTGACCTGCTGACAGAAGAAGGTATAAGTTCTTATGTAAAACCCTACATCAGAGAAGTTACTGCATTATGAAAATTGCAAAACCATATCTTGAACATATTCTTGAAGAGTGTAATTTTCTTAATGAAACTTTTAAAAACATGAAGTACGAAGAATTTATTAGAGATCCAGTTATTATTAGAGCCTCTGTTAGAAGTCTTGAGGTTATAGGAGAAGCGGTAAAAAATCTACCACAGGATTTTAAAGAAAAATATACTTCTATCTTATGGAAAGAAATAGCTGGAATGCGGGATAAACTTATTCATGAATATTTCGGAGTAAATTATAAAATTGTATTTGAAACAATAGTTAAAGAAATACCAGAGCTTAAGAAGAATATTGAGGAAATATTAATAAAAGAAGGCTGGTTATAGAATTTTATATCAGCGGTCAGAAAAGAACTTGATAAAATCCATTTTGAATCACCAAGCATAAACGCTAGTGAACAATCAAATGTTTTGTGCTGTTATTCACAGAGCTGTTCAAAAATTAAAATGAAACCTTTATTGAATAATTACTTTAGACTACCTTGCAATTGATAAATAATAATAAAAAAAATATCGCAGTTATCTGTCAATTAATGAATTAGTATACTAGTTAATTAAAAAAAAATAAAAAGATAGAGTTAAACTCTTAATGCCTTAGCTGTTAATCACAAAATATACATTCTAAATTTTTAATCAATCATAATACCCCATCAATTCATGCCCAAGAAATTTAATTACTGCTGTAATAACTCCTAAGTCATCAAGGTAACCGATAAGAGGCGCTAAATCCGGTATAGCATCAATTGGTGTTATGAAATAAATTAATGCACCAATAACAATCGACTTGCGATACCATGATACACTCTTATCTTTCATATATCTGTAGAGTGCTTTAACTTCTTTTGCAAAGCGTATTTTGTTTCCAACTTTTTCTAATTTTGTCCACAAATTTTCTTCAATGTAATCGGACTTCTCCTGAAATTCTTTTTCTGAACTTACCGTGCTAAGTTCTTTAAGGTCTCTGTCATAAAATTCGTACGACATATTTATTTCTCCTTATAATTTTCGAACCAATCAAAAATTGTTTTCCACCATAATAATGAATTTTGAGGTTTGGTGACGAAATGATATTCATCAGGAAAATATAATAACTTGCTCGGTATACCTTTTCGTTGTAAAGTAGTGAAAAGTTCAAATGCCTGTCCTTCAGGTACTCTAAAATCATTTGCACCATGAACAACCAATGTCGGCGTTTTAAAATTATCTGCATAACGATGCGGCGACCATAATTCATATAATTTTCTGTTTGTCCATGGAGTGCCATTAAATTCCCATTCAGGGAACCAGAGTTCTTCTGTTGTTCCATACATGCTTTCAAGATTATAAACTCCAGCATGTGAAACTAATGCCCTGAATCTATCTGTGTGACCTAAAATCCAGTTAATCATATAACCGCCGTAAGAAGCTCCAGCAGCAAAAGTATTTTTGGCATCAATAAATTTGAAATTGTCTATTGCATAATCGCATGCATTCATCAAATCAATATAAACTTTGCCGCCCCAGTCGCCGGAAATTTCATCAACAAATTTTTGTCCATAACCCGTGCTGCCTCTTGGATTTGGTGCAACAACAACATAACCCTTTGCTGCAAACATTTGTAAATTCCATCGATAATGAAAATCGTCTGACCAATGTCCCTGCGGTCCGCCATGAATTAAAAATATCATTGGATATTTTTTCTTTGAATCAAAGAACGGAGGTTTAATTAAAATTGATTGAACTTTTGCACCGCCAGCACCTTCACTCCAGAATGTCTCTATGTCATTAAATTTTATTTGTGAAAGCAAATCATTATTTAATTTTGTTATCTGCTCAATCCCTCCCCCATTAGTTTTAAGTGCAAATATTTCAGAAGGCATTGTTGTTTTTTGTCTCTTAAAAAATATTACTTCACCATTTTGTGAAATAATCATCTCTTCATTTACACCATCTTTAACGAATGTTAACAAATCACCAGTTTCAACATTTATTCTATAAATAGAATTGTAAATTTGATTTGCTGCATCAAAGTAAATGTATTTGCTGTCGGGTGACCAAACTATTTGTCCAACCGATAAATCAATTTTTTCCGTTAAATTTCTTAAAGTGCCTGTTGTTCTGTTATACAGAATTATATCCTGCTTATCAGCTTCAAATCCAGCACGAGCCATTGAACGGAATGCAATATATTTTCCGTCAGGAGAATAGACAGGTTGATTATCATTTCCTAAACTTTTTGAAATTTTTTTGTAAGGTGCTGCTTTGCCACTTTTAATATCAGAAATATTTACAATGAAAATATCATTATTCGTACTTGTTGCAACTACTTTATCTGTATTCATCACAAATGCAATTTCTTTTCCATCAGGAGAAAATGTATAATCCTGACTGCTTCCTAAATCAATCGGTGGTACATCATATTTTGTATTTAATATTAAATCATAATATTCTTTCTTTTCGATATCATATAAAAATAAATGACTTCTTTTTTCATCACGCCATCTGTTCCATGCACGAAACATTAGTTCTGTAATTAATTTTGCTTTGACTTTGCTTTCTTCTTTTTCTTTATCTTTTTGTTCATTGCAATTTTGGCCATTGCATTCAGGATATACTTCTGAAACAAACAAAATTTTCTTACCATCCTTTGACCAAACTAATCCCGAAGCACCAGTATAAAGATTTGTAAGTTGAACATCATTTTTACCATTTAAGTCGCACAACCAGATATTATTTTTATATTCATATGAAATTAATTTCCCATCAGGAGAAAATTTTGGATTACTTTCATTTTCTTCAGAATTTTTAAGAGGTCTTAAATTTTTGCCGTCAGAATCAATAAGCCAAATATCTGAGTTGCCTTTATTTTTTTCGATGTCATAAGAAGTAACTGTAAATGCGATTGTTTTTCCATCTGGCGAAACATCAAAGCTTCCGATTCTTTTCATTGCCCAGAGGTCTTCGGGTGTCATTGCTCTTTTTTGTTGAGCATTAAATTCACCCGCAAAAAGACATATCAATAAAATTAGAATCAGCGGAAGTCTAAATAAAACTTTCATCATTACCCCGAGGTTGTTTTTTCTTTATAATAAAATTATAAAAAGATGGTTGGAATTGAAAATGAGAATTTGATTGGATTTCAGAAAATTTATGAAATAAAATTAACTCAATAGCTCTTCATCTCTGTAAAGTAGAAGAATTGCAGATTGATTTACAATCACAAATTTTTGTTTTTCAATTTCGACTTCAATAGCATCTTTGCGGAGGAATAAAGCAAAATCTCCTTCTTTTGCCTGAAGAGGAAAATATTTAATTGATTTACGTTCTTTCCATGGCTCATCATCATCAACAGGAATTCCGATTGGATATCCAGGACCAACTTTAATAACATAACCCCCTTGAACTTTTTCTTTTTCATGAACGCCGGGGGGCAAATAAAGACCGCTGTTTGTTCTTTCAAGATTTTCTTCCGGCTTAATTAAAACACGGTCGCCAACTATAATTATTTTATCTGTGTTAATCAAAGCAAACTTCTATTATATTTCATATGCAAAAATAAAAAAGTTAGCTCAGAGCATCAAACAAGGTAAATGCAAAATGAAAGAACTCTGGAATAAACGATATTCAATTAATGAATACATTTATGGCAAAGAACCAAACGAATTTTTAAAACAAGAACTTCAAAAAATATCTCCAGGAAAAATTTTATTTCTTGGTGAAGGCGAAGGAAGAAATGCAGTTTATGCTGCAAAACTTGGCTGGGAAGTAGATGCAATAGATTTCAGCGAAGAAGCAAGAAAAAAAGCTTTAAATCTTGCTGATGAAAATAATGTTAAAATAAATTACATAATTAATGATATTGCAGAATTTATCCCAAATTCAAATCATTATGATGCTGCTGGAATTTTTTATTTACATCTTGATGAAAATCTCAGAAAATCAGTTCATAGAAAAATTATTGATGCACTCAAACCATCCGGTAAAATAATAATTGAAGTATTTGAAAAAGAGCAATTGAAATACAATTCTGGGGGTCCAAAAGAAGAATCACTTCTTTACTCACTTGAAGAAATTACAGAAGATTTTATTGAGCTTGATTTTGAAATTTTTGCAAAAGAAAAAATTTTTCTGAACGAAGGAAGGGGACACAAAGGAGAAGCCGCTGTAATCAGATTTGTTGGTGTAAAGCCTTTATTCCCAGATAATCATCCATAATTATTGAAAACCACAGAAACTAATATTTGATTCTTTAGTTTCCTATTGCATATATTTTGCCAAAAGAATTTTCTGATTCCCAATGAATGATAAAGAGAAGATATTAGCACATGCACAAGAAATATTTTTCCGTGAAGGTTTTTATAAAATCAGCATGGACGAGTTTGCTTCTTCTTTAAGAATGAGCAAAAAGACTATCTATAAACATTTCGCCTCAAAAGAAGAACTTGTTAAGTCAACTGCTTATTCTTTCATGCAGCAAATCAAAAAAGAAATTGAATCGGTCGTAAAAAGCGAACTCCATTCAGTTGAAAAAATTGTTTCAATTATCAATATATTGAAAGAAATTGGCATAAGCAGAATGAGTGAACGATGGCTTAATGATATAAGACTTTATATGCCTGCATTATGGAAAGAAATTGATTCATTCAGACAAAAACTTTTGAATAAAAACATATCAATAATTTTTTCTCAAGGAATTAAAGAAGGATATATCATTGATGTGCCTCATCAAATTATAATTAATGTTTTTATGAGTGCAATTCAATCGGTTATTAATCCGGATTTCATCATGAACAATAACTTTTCGATAAGCGAAGCAATTAATTCAACATTAAAAATATTATTTAACGGAATATTAACAGAAAAAGGGAAAAAAGTTTATAACAAACTCTTAAAAAATAAAAAGCAGGTTCAGCATGATTTCGAAGATGAATAATTTTTTTGCAGTTAAGTGCAACAAATTTTTCTTGTTAATTACACTTCTAATTATCAACAACTGCAGCAGAAATAATCACAATTATATTGAAGAATCCGGCACTATAGAAGCTACAGAAGTGATTATAAGCTCACAGGTCGCAGGCAAAGTAATAAAAATACTCAAAGATGAAGGAGATAAAGTTTTTTCAGGCGATACAATTTTAATTATTGACCAGGAAACACTATTGCTACAACTAAAGCAGGCTATTGCAAATCGTGACATCGCAAAAGCTCAATATGATTTATTGATAAAAGGTGCACGCAAGGAAGATATCAAACAAGCAGAAGAATCTTTAAAACAAGCAGAGGCAAATTTTATACTTGCTAAAAATGATAAAGACAGAATGGAAAATTTATATCAAACAAATTCGATAAACAGAAGACAATACGAAGAAGCATTAACTCGATACGAAGTTGCTCTTGCACAATTAAATTCAGCAAAAGAATTATATAACAAAGTAAAAAATTATGCTCGTCCCGAAGAAATAGCACAAGCAAAAGCCAACTACGAAAAAGCTGCAGCAGCTGTAGGATTAATTGAAAAAAATATTCGTGATTGTTTTGTTACCTCGCCTGTTAATGGATTTATTGTTAAAAAATTTGTTGAAGTAGGCGAAACAGTTTCAATGATGTCTTCACTTGTTAAAGTTTCAGATTTATCAGAAGTAAAATTATCAATTTATGTTTCGGAAACAGATTTAGGAAAAATTAAACTCGGACAAAAAGCAGAAGTAAGAGTAGATTCTTTCAAAGACAAAGTTTATAAAGGGACAGTGATTTACATTTCACCCGAAGCAGAATTCACGCCCAAAAATATTCAAACAAAAGATGAAAGAACAAAACTCGTCTTCGAAGTAAAAATAAAAATTCCCAATCCCAATTTTGAATTAAAAGCAGGAATGCCGGCCGATGCGAGAATTTATCTTTTGGAATATAAAAATTGATTATTTAAGAAATTATTGAATTGAAGAAATTTATAGTTTTACATAATTACAAAATTACAAGATTGTGCCGCAGGCATTCCTTCGGAACAAAATTGCAAGATTTAAGAATATCATTTTAGAAAAGAAAATTATTAATATACAATGAGAATAAATTTTTGATTGTGATTTTTAATAATTCGAAGAAAAATCTTAAACAACATAAGGATATAATATGAATGTACTGAAATTTGAAGATATGAAAGTTTAGCAGGATACAAGATTATTTGTACAAAAAAGATTACAGAAAATGCACAATTCAAAAAAAAGTTTTAAAGAACAGATTCAAAAAGCATCGATTTCATTAATGAACAATATAGCTGAAGGTTATGAAAGGCATTCGAATAAAGAATTAATAAAATTTCTTTCATACTCAAAAGGTTCTTCTGGAGAATTAAGGAATATGCTTTATATCGCACTTGACTTAAAATATATATCCCAAAAAGAATTTCAAAAACTTCTTGAAATGAATTTATCGATTTCAAAACAACTTCCCAATTTTATTAAGTCTTTAAAAAACAGAAATAAATAACTATGAAACCAAGACAAAAACAAAATGTTATAATTTTACAATCTTGCAATCGTGTAATCTTATAAATGTATAAAAATGAACACCATCACCATAAAAAACTTAAGCAAATCTTACGGAAGCATAAAAGCTGTAAATGGAATAAGTCTTTCTGTTGAGAAAGGAGAAATGTTTGGATTGGTTGGTCCAGATGGAGCAGGAAAAACGACCACAATCAGAATCTTATGTGGATTAATTGAACCAGATGAGGGGGAGGTAATTTTACTTGGAAAAGATATTTTAAAAGAAAAAAAAGAAATTCAGAATAACATCGGATACCTTTCACAAAAATTTAGTCTTTATGGTGATTTAACAATAGATGAAAACATAGAATTCTTTGCCGAGATTCATAATGTTCATAATTATCAAAACAGAAGAGATGAATTATTAGAATTTACCAGATTAAAACCATTTCGCAAAAGACTTGCCGAGCAGTTATCCGGCGGCATGAAACAAAAACTTGCACTTGCATGCAGTTTAATTCACAAACCTAAAATTTTATTTCTCGATGAACCAACTACAGGCGTTGATCCAGTTTCAAGACGTGACTTTTGGAAAATTTTATCTCAACTTCTAAAAGAAGGAATTACTATTTTCATGACAACTCCCTACCTTGACGAAGCTGAAAGATGCCATAGAATTGCAATGATGAATAAAGGAGAAATTATAGCTCTTGACCAGCCGAATAAACTAAAAGAAAAAATAAACAAACAGATAATTGAAATTGTATGTAGTCCAGTTAGAAAAGCTTACAGCATTTTAAAAGAAAAAACTAATCACGAAGTTCAGCTTTTTGGAGACAGAGTTAATATAATGACTGAGATTTCTTATGATGATAAAGAAATAATTAATTTACTTTTAGAAAATAACATTGAAATTATAGATTCAAGAATTACAGTGCCTTCGCTGGAAAATATTTTTATGCACTTAATTAAATAGTAAAAAAATTTGATGTTACAATGATTAACTCAGCAGATAAGATTCAAGGGCTTTGTAGACTTTATCTTTTGGCATTTGTTCGCCTGTCCATATTTCATAAGATTTAGCACCTTGTTCTACAAACATTTTCAATCCAGTAATAATTCTTGCACCTTGAGATTCGGCAAGCTTAAGTAATTTGGTCTTAATTGGTGTGTAAACTACATCGAATACAATTTGATCTTTTGTGAAAGATTCTAAAATTGTTGTAGCTGCATCATCAACATCGGGATACATTCCAATTGATGTTGTATTTACAATCAATTTCGAATTTCTGAAAACATCAATAAGGTCTGGAGGAACAAGCGGATAAGATTTAATATTTGAAAAAAGCATTTTTGTAGAAAAATATTCTTTCAAAGACTCAGCCAGCTGCTCTGTTCTGTTTACAATATTAATTCTTTCTACCTTAAAATTTCGAATCAAAGAATAAATAACACTTCGTGATGCACCTCCAGCACCTATCACTGTTACTGTTGTTCCTTGAAGTTCTTCTTTGTAAGGAAGCAAAGATTCTGTTACACCAAGCACATCGGTATTATAACCTCTCAAAATTCCATCATCATTTACAATTGTATTGACTGCTCCGATAATACTTGCTTCTTCCGATATATCTTTAAGAAAAGGCAGAACTTTTTCTTTAAGCGGAATTGTAACATTAAATCCTTTAATGCCAAGTGCAACCATTCCTTTCAATGAATCTTTCAATGCTGATGGAGGAACATCAAAAGGAAGATAAATATAATTTAAGCCTGATAACTCAAAAGCAATATTGTGCATCAATGGAGAATAAGAATGCTTAATTGGATGACCAATTACACCAACAATTTTGGTGTTGTGACTAAATTTATTTTGAATTTGCATGGCAGTATTCAAGATTTATTTTCTTCGAGCAGTTTTACAAAAAGTTTTGAAGATTTTACATCCGGATAATCTTTTGTAAATTCATTCTTAATATCTGGATCAAGCTCAAAGGCTTTTTTCAAACAATCAATTGCCTGCTGGGTATGACTTAATAGAAAATTAATTTTGGCTTTGTTGTAATAAATTCCAGCATAATCAGGTTTTAATCTCAAGCATTCATCGTATGCATTTAATGAATCAATCCATCTTCCCATCTCAAAATATGTTTCTGCTAATTTAAACCAGGCATTAAAATTATCTGGATTTAACTCTATTGCTTTTTTATAACTTTCAACTGAATCCTGAAGTTTACCAATAGAATATTCTAAATCAGCCTTTGCATACCATGCATCTTCCGGGTCAGAAGTTAAAGAAATTGCAGTATTAAAGTCTTTCAATGCAAGCTGATATTTACCAATTGAATCATAACAATAGCCGCGGGCTAAATAAGCTTCGTAATATTCAGGGTCTAATTTTATAGCTTCGCTGTAGCATTTAATTGCATTATGAAACGAGCCCATCTCTTCATAAGTTTGTCCCATGTTGAAAAGAATTGTCTCATCATCTCTATCCAATTCATATGCTTTTTTGTATGCATTAAGTGCATCATTAAATTTGCCTAACTTAAAATATGCATAACCACAGTTGAACCATGAACTTGAAAAATCTTCTTTAAGTGCAATAGAAAATTCAAAAGCATCAATTGCTTTTTTCCATTCTTCCATTCTTAAATGAACTATCCCTTTGTTGTACCATGCAGTATAACTATCTGGTTCGCTGTCAAGATAAGTGTCGTATGCTTTCAATGCTTCTTCAAGTTTATCGGAATTTTCATAACAATAACCAAGTTCATACCATGCTTCTACAAATGTCGGGTCAATTTCGAGAGCCTTTTTAAAATTAGAAATTGCTTCTTCAAATCTTTCTTTGCGTTCGTATAAAAGTCCAAGACTGTATAAAGTTTCTTCGTTATTTGGTTCTATCGTTAAAGCTTTATTGAGTGATTCAATTGCTTCTTCAAACATTCCGAGATTATCTTCTGCAATAGAGATATTGATATATGAATCTACATCAACGGGGTTAAGAGAAAGAGCTTTCTGAAAACATTTGTAAGCTTCTTCGAACTCAAATGAGTTATTCAAAAATATGCCTTTAAATTGCCACATGTCGGAATTATATGGTGCAACCTGAAGTACTGCATCTGTCAGATATAATCCATCTTCAATGTAATCATATTCAAGACAAAGCTGAATAGTATCTTCTATTAAATCAATATTTGAAAGTATTTGTCCATTGTCGATATAATCGCGGCACAAATCAATTTTTGATTTAATTTCTTCTTCACTTATATACGAATTATAGTCATCAAAATATTCTTCTGAAAAATTCATTTATACTCCTTATAAATTCAATGGAAAATGTATTACTAAGGTATATTAAAATCAAGTTGATTTTGTGATATAAAATTTGTTATTGAAAAATGGAAAGAAAAAAGGAAAAATTTTACATCACTCAGCTAAAATTGAGGTGAAAAAATTTTTCCACTAATCGTTAAATCACTTTTTCAAACTTTTTTGATGAAAATTCTTTTATTCCTTCTGCAAAGTTAAATTTATATGCAACCAACTCTCGATTAAATTTTTCTTTGAATAAATACTTAATAAAATTAATAAAACTTTCAGAACAATCTTTTTTGACAATATGATATGTGCTTCGTAGAGGAGAACAGCTTATCATTTTAGAGCCAACCACACATTCATTTTCCATCGCTTTTGAAACAATAAAATCACATTCTTCACAACTAAGTTCGTAATCTTTTGACAAACTCCAGTGAGATTCAGCAAGATATTTCCCAAATTCATCAAATGAATTTTGTTTGAGACTTTCAATGGCTTTTTCAACTCGTTCTCTTTCTTTTACATTATAAAGAACACGATTAAAAATTTTCTTTGGAAGCATATGATAATGCTTAATCAAAAAATCAAATCCAACATCGCGCAAATTTTTAATTCCCCAGATATAAAGTCTTAAACCTTTTACACCAACTTCACATTCTTCTATTCTTTCATTACAAATCTTCAAAGAATTATTTATTCTTTCACAAGTATCAATTATAACAACTTCAAAATTATTTTTTACAGGAATTGTTTTATATTCTTTTGAACGCAAATCATAAAAAAAGAATCTATTCTTTTTTGACAACAGAGTTGTGTAACAATGAGTTTTATTAGAAATCTTGCCAATTATGCTCAAATCATTTTGATAAATTAAATTTACCAGTTCATCGATGTTCAGCTTAAGTCGAAATGATTTTTTAATTGCAGAAGCAAAAGCTGTTTGAATAGAAGCATATTTTCCAATGCCCAAACACTCTGGCACATCAGAAGAATAAACACAATCAAATCCATTATGAATCAAATTATTCTTCTTAAATAATTTTATTAATCCAACATGATATTTAAAATCGATGCTCTGTTCATCAGGAATATCGCTTAAAGAAAATTCAATCTTTCTGTCATTATTTACATTGATAATGTTTATTATGTTATCTTTTCTCTTTCTTAAGACGACAACATTATATGTATTCAATGATGCTGATAATAATATGCCGTCATTATAATGTGTGTGGTCGCCCAGAAGAATCATGCTTGCTGGAGTAATTGCAATATTTGAACTGCTGAAATCACCAAAAGCTTCTTCAAATTTTGATTTGACCTGCAAAGCTTTTTCATAAATTTGTTCTGAAGAATTATACTCATCAAATATTTTCATCATCCACCTTCCAATCTTTTATTGAAAGAGCAAAGAATGTTTTTGTCTTATTAAAAGTTATTTTATAATCTTCTAAGGCAATTTTTTATAAAAATTTTCAAAATTTTCATTGCAAAACTACTAAAAGAATCATAAATCAGAAATGAATGCTTGAATTTAAATTAAACAGCAGTTTGAACGAACGGAAATAAGATTTAATTACACGTTCATTATCAGGAATGATTTTTAATTTGCCTTAAAACAGCACCAGTTGTTGATTCTAAAATTATTGATTTAGAAATTTTATAGAGGGGATTTATGCCAGCCGAATTTTTATCAACAAGAACTTCCCATTCGCCATTTGGAAGTGGGAATTCAAGATTCTTATTTAGTTCGGCATTAAACAGCACCATAAAAATATTGTCTTCATTTTTTAATAAGTAACAAAAGCCAAATTCACTTTCATAATGGTCATAAAATGAAATGTCGTGATAATCTGCTCTTCTAAATGCTGAATAAGTTTTTCTTAATTCTATCAATCCTTTGTAGTAATCATATAATTCTTTGTTAATATCTCGATGATGATAATTCAAATAGTTTGTTGAATTATCTTTGTTATAAGAATTGTAATCAATCTGACCTTTGTGAGAATCTTTAGAGTTTGTTTTAGAAGAAATAATTTTTGTGCGTGCAAATTCCTGTCCTTCATGTATCATTACAATTCCTTGTGAAGTTAGAAGAAACAATGCTGCAAGTTTATTCAGCTTCAACTGCTGTGGAGTTAATTTCACAAATTTATTTACGTTGTTAATCACTTTATCTGGACGGAATTTATTATCAGCTATTCTGATAAAATCTCCAAGTGTATAGCCATCATGAGATTCAAGATAATTTACTGAATGTTCCTTTTTATAAAAAAGACCATGTTCATCATTTATCAATGTTCCATTGACATAACTTTTTATTCTTTGTGGAGAATTATTTCCATACCATTGACCAAAAATCCAGCCTAATCCATAGAATGGATTTTCACCTTTAATTCCGTTTCTTATCTGGTCGTTCCAAGCTGCAAAATTTTTTTCTGAAAAACCTCTTGGATTATATCCACCGCCCCATGCTTCTGCAATTAGAATAACACTTGGATTTATTTTTCTTGCTTCATGACCAATCATTTCAAATGTATCCCAATCAATCAGAGTGCTTAAATCGAAACGGAATCCATCTATGTGATATTCTTTCATCCAGTATAAAATACTATCAACGATTAATCTTCTCACCATTGGTCTTTCTGTCTTCAAATCGTTACCGCAGCCGCTGTGAGAAGTATAATTCCCATTTTCATCAAGTCGAAAGTAATATTCTTTGTCAATTTGTTTTAAGTTGCCAAGCTCATATTCAGAAAGATGATTATAAACAACATCCATTATCACAGCAATTCCTTCCTTATGAAATGCTTTAACTACATTTTTAAATTCATTTATTTGCTTTCCGCTTTTTCCAATCCATTTATTCCATTTGAAATTAGTTTCTGAATAGTAAGCTGCAGGTGCAAAGAATGCTGCAGTCATATAACCCCAATGGTTTCTTTCATAAGGATTCCAAGAATTAAAGAAATTTCCTTTAAGTCTTTCAAATGGAGCTTCGCAGTAACCAAATTCTTGAACAGGCATAATTTCAACTGCATTAACTCCAAGTGATTTTATATAATCAATTCCTCCGGTAATTCCTTTTTCAATTAATCCAGCATAGGTTCCTCGTTTTTTCGCACCCGAAGATTTATGTGCAGTCATATCTCTGACATGCATTTCATAAATAATTAAATCCCGCCAATCAATTTTTTGCCATGTGGTTCCCTCCCAGTCAAATGGCTCATCTTTAATTACAATAGATAAACGAGGGTTGAAGTATGAAGTAAAAGTTGTAATTGCTTTTGAATATGGGTCAATACAAATCGGCTTGTATGAATTAGCTAAATCTTCTCCTGCATGATAAACTTTATATCCATAAAATTTATTGTAAAGTTCAGAATCAATTTCAATTTCCCAAACACCATCATCATCCATTAACATAAAATATTCTTTGTGAATTTTATCTTCAGGCTTTTCAAAGATACACAACCTTACCTGAACAGCTGAGGGTGCAAATAGTCTGAAAATTGTTCTGCCATTTTCTACATAAGAGCCGAGTTTTTTACTTGAATAGTAATTATCTAATTCTTTATGATTTTTTTGTAAAGTTGATACGGGGGATTCAAGTATGTTTTCTTTATCTATTACAAACAAATATCACCTTAGTTAGAATTATGAATAAACCACACTGTATTATCGAAAGATTTTAAAAATAGTTTGCATGTGACTTAATTTTTCCCTCTAAAAAGTGTTCCAAATTTCTTGTTGTGAAAATTTTTTCAGACAGAATATAATTTTAATGTTTCTTTCAATTCCTGAAATAATAATTTTATAAAAATCGTTCTTATAAGAATTAAATCATTTTAATAATTATCAATTTCATAATTTTTATTATATTGATAAAACACGCCTTAAATCTGCACTCCAAAAATATCATAATTGTGTAAAAATTAATTCTTTATTGTGGCATTATTTCTGAATAAAAGAAAAAGTTAATAATAATAAAATGGTAATTTTGTATGATAATTCACACCATAGACTTACTTATAATTATTGCATACTTTGCAGTTATCCTATTAATTGGAATTTTGGTATCAAAAAGAGCAATTAAGGATATTGATTCATATTTCCTTGGCAGTAATGCTCTTCCATGGTGGATACTCGGAATCTCAAATGCTTCCGGTATGTTTGATATTACAGGAACTATGTGGCTTGTTTATTTAATGTTTGTATATGGATTGAAAAGTGTATGGATTCCATGGCTTTGGCCCATCTTTAATCAAATCTTTTTAATGGCATATCTTTCAATTTGGTTAAGACGTTCAAATGTTATGACTGGAGCTCAGTGGATTGAAACCCGTTTTGGTAATGGAAAAGGGGCAAGACTGGCTCACTACATTGTAGTTTGTTTTGCACTTGTGAGTCTTGTTGGCTTTATTGCTTATGATTTCAAAGGGATTGGAAAATTTGCAAAAATATTTTTGCCATGGGATTTATCTCCTGATGCTTATGCTGTAATTCTGATGAGTATTACTGCAATTTATGCTGTAAAAGGCGGGATGGTCAGTGTTGTAGCAACAGAAGTGCTTCAATTTTTAGTTATGACAATTGCATCAATTGCTGTTGGAATAGTAGCGATGAATGCTGTATCACCCGATGCATTAAATGCTGTTATTCCTTCGGGATGGAAAGAAGTTTTCTTCGGATGGCATTTAAATCTTGACTGGTCTGGAATTATGGATTCTGTTAATCAAAAAATTGCTCAGGATGGTTATGAACTTTTTACAATATTTATGATGATGGTTTTATTCAAAGGAATTTTAGTTAGTGCCGCAGGTCCAGCTCCAAATTATGATATGCAAAGAATCCTTGCAACAAAAAATCCAAAAGAAGCTGCAAAAATGAGCTGGTTTGTTTCTGTTGTCCTTTTCTTCCCAAGATATATGATGATAGCAGGTTTAACAGTTCTTGCATTAGCATTCTTAATGCCTGAACTAAAAGCTATGGGTTCAAATATCGATTTTGAAATGGTATTGCCATTAGCACTGAAAAATTTAATCCCCGTAGGTTTAATCGGTATTTTATTAGCTGGATTATTGGCTGCTTTCATGTCAACTTATGCAGCCACATTAAATGCAGCACCAGCTTATGTTGTTAATGATGTTTATAAAAAATTTATAAACCCAAATGCACATCCTAAAAAGTATGTTAAGCTGAGTATAATTGTTTCAATTTTCTTTGCTGTGCTGGGTTTTGTATTTGGCATTCTTGCTCAATCTGTTAATCAAGTTACGTTATGGATTGTAAATGGTTTGTGGGGAGGTTATACAGCTGCAAATGTTCTTAAATGGTATTGGTGGAGATTAAATGGATATGGATATTTCTGGGGAATGGTAATCGGAATTGCATGTGCTTTACTAATGCCGGTAATGTTCCCTAATTTGCCTGCATTGACTGCATTTCCATATGTGCTTGCAGTATCTGTAATCGGCTCTATTCTTGGAAGTTATTTAACAGAACCAGAACCAGATGAAGTATTAATGAAATTCTATGTTAGAGTAAGACCATGGGGATTATGGAAACCAATCAGAAAAAAAGTAGAAGAACGTTTTCCTGAATTTAAATCAGATGCAAATTTCAAAAGAGATATTTTTAATGTTGTAGTTGGAATTATCTGGCAAACAACTCTTCTTGCCGCTCCAATGTATCTTGTTATAAAAGAATATAAATATTTGGTAATCACTTTAGTTATTACTTTGATTACCTCAATCATTTTGAAATTTACCTGGTGGAATAAGTTAGAAGAAATTGCAGGAGAAAAAACAGAGAAGTTCTATCACGAAATTGCAGAAAAAATTAAATAATCTATATGAGAGATGAAGCTGTTCAAGTAGAATCGAAAACAAAAATTTCTTTATTGGAAAAAATTTCTTATGGATGCGGCGATTTTGCTTCATCGATGTTCTGGAAATTATTTTCAATGTATCTTTTATTTTTCTATACAGATATTTTTGGACTTCCCGCCGCTGCTGTTGGCACAATGTTTTTGATTACAAGAATATGGGATGCAATTAATGATCCTATGATGGGTGCAATTGCAGATAGAACTAACACACGCTGGGGAAAATTTCGCCCTTTTCTTTTATTTGGTGCAGTCCCTTTTGCAATAATTGGAATCATAACTTTTACCACACCAAATTTATCTTCCACAGGAAAACTAATTTATGCATATACAACTTATACTTTGATGATGATGATTTACACAGTTGTAAATGTTCCTTATTCATCTTTGATGGGTGTTATAACAAACGACACAAACGATAGAACATCTCTTGCATCATTCCGATTTATTGGAGCTTTTTCCGGCGGAATACTTGTAACTGCTACAGCTAATTATCTAATAGATTATTTCAGCAAAGGAAATAATTTATCTCAAGGCTATCAATGGACAGTTGGAGTTTATGCTGTACTTGCAGCTTTATTTTTTATTTTAACATTTGCAGGAACAAAAGAAAGATTAAAACCAGCAAGAGAAAAAAAATCTTCTCTTAAAAATGATTTGAAAGACCTTGCACATAATAAACCTTGGTTCATAATGCTGGGGGCAGGAATTTCTGTTCTGATTTTTAATTCTTTACGTGATGGTTCAATTCTTTATTACTTCAAATATTTTATTAAATCTCAGGAAATAAATTTACTTGGATACAAATTCACCTTATCTCATTCAGAATTATCATCTGCATATATGACAATCTGGCTTGCAACCAATATCATCGGCGTTATACTTGCAAAACCAATTTCTTCTTTAATTGGGAAAAAGAAAACTTTTCTTATATCTACAATTTCTTCTGCTGTTCTTAGTATTCTTCTTTATTTTCTGCAGCCTCATCAAATTATTTTAATTTTCTTGTTGAACATTTTAATCGGGATTTCAGCAGGAATTGTATTGCCAATAATCTGGTCAATGTATGCAGATATTTCGGATTATTCAGAATGGAAATCTGGAAGAAGAGCAACAGGATTAATTTTTTCTTCATCTTCAATGTCACAAAAATTTGGCTGGACTTTAGGAGGCGCATTATCTGGCTGGATTTTAGCTACATTTGGTTTTCAGCCAAATGTTGAACAAACTGATTTTTCGCTTCTTGGAATTCGTCTCATGATTAGCATTATTGCAGCTGCAGGAGCTGTTTTAGCTACAATCTTCATCCTCTTTTATCCACTTTCCGAAGATTTTATGAAAAAAATTGAAACAGAACTTGAACTTGCAAGAAATAAAAATTGAAAAGGAGAATTAAATGACAAAAAAGCAATTCAATGAAAGATTAAAAAAGTTATTCGAAGAACACAATAAATTAATAAAAAGAAAAAATGTAAGACTTACAAAAACAAATGGAATTTTTTATCGTTACAAATATCCAGTGCTTACAGCAGAACACACACCAATTTTTTGGCGCTACGATTTGAACTACGATACAAATCCTTATCTAATGGAAAGAATGGGAATTAATGCAACATTTAATTCTGGTGCTATGGAATTTAATGGCAGTATTGTTCTTGCTGTTCGTGTTGAAGGTGTTGATAGGAAATCTTTTTTTGCAATTGCAGAATCTCCAAATGGCATTGATAACTTTAAATTCTGGGATTTCCCAATTAATATTCCTGAGACAGATAATCCTGATACAAATGTTTACGATATGAGACTTGTTAAACATGAAGACGGTTGGATTTATGGAATTTTTTGCACTGAAAGAAAAGACCCTGATGCACCTCAAACAGATACTTCTGCTGCAGTTGCTCAAGCTGGAATTGTTCGAACAAAAGACTTAATAAATTGGGAAAGACTTCCAGACTTAAAAACAAAATCTCCACAACAAAGAAATGTTGTTCTTCATCCTGAATTTGTAAATGGCAAGTATGCATTTTACACACGTCCACAAGATGGATTTATTGAAACCGGCAGCGGCGGCGGTATTGGCTGGGGCTTATCAGATTCGATTGAAAATGCTGTAATTGAAGAAGAAATAATTGTAGATGAAAAAATTTATCACACAATTAAAGAAGTAAAAAATGGTTTGGGTCCTGCTCCAATTAAAACAGAAAAAGGCTGGCTACAATTAGCTCACGGTGTAAGAAATACTGCTGCGGGATTAAGATATGTTTTGTATATGTTTTTGACAGATTTAAACGAGCCATACAAAGTTATTGCTCGCCCAGGTGGTTATTTCCTTGCACCTGAAGGTGAGGAAAGAATTGGAGATGTATCCAATGTTGTATTCAGCAATGGTTGGGTTGCAAAGAAAAATGGAGAAGTTTTGATTTACTACGGCTCATCCGATACACGAATGCATGTGGCAGTTTCTACAGTAGATAAACTTTTAGATTATGTATTGAATACTCCAGAAGATGGTTTAAGAAGCGCTGTTTGTGTTCAACAAAGAATTGAATTAATTAAGAAAAATCTTGAAGTAATGAAAAAACTAAAAATCAAAAAATGATTTCCTTTCATGGTACCTCCTAAATCCGTGCTGCAAAAGTTTATATTGTAGCAGCACGGAATTTTTCTGCATAATCCTCTTTAAGATTTACAAAAGAAATTTTACTTCCCTTCTCTTAAAAATTCAGGTTCTTCGAGCGTGAGAATTAGTGAGATTCGATGAGTATCCGGCAATCTTTCTGATTCTGATTGTGTTATTCTTGCAAAAGAATAATCAATTGTAAGTTTGGGGAGATTGATTCCTGCACCAACTGTAAATTGTTTTATATCACTGTAACCTGCACGAACAGAGAAAATATTTTTATAATTATATTCAAGTCCTGAATGCAAATCGAAACTTACAGGACCAATATTAAAGTTCGATGCTGATTTTCTATTTTCAAATCTAATATCAAAATCAAAAGCTGGCAGTATTGTTCCACCAAAAATATTAATTGAGTAAGCTGCGCCTAATTTTAGAGTTGGAGTAATAAGTTCATTTCTTCCTGTATTCCAAGCTACTAATGTAGTTGTTATATCCTGAAAATTAAGACCGAGAAAAAGATTTTCGTAAGGTTTATATTGAGCTCCAATATCGAAGCCAATGCCTGCAGCACTATATTCTGCAATGTTTCTTTTTATAATTTTAACATTGGCTCCCCAGGAAAAATTATCTGAATTTCTTTTTGCAAATGTTAAGTAAAATGCCCAATCAGTATTGTTGAATTCAGTAATTTTTGAATAGTCAGGTCGGTCATCATGTATATCTAAGATTCCATCACCATTTACATCATTAATTGCATTGCGTGTATCGGGAATACCGTCAATGCTCAAACGAATAACACTTAATCCCAGACTCATGTCTTTTCCATAAGGAACTGCTACAGATGCATAATTATAATTAACGAGACTTCCGAAATGTTCTTCGTGCATTAAACTAATTTGAGGATAGTTAAGATGAGATAAACCAGCAGGATTCCAGTACCCGCTTGTTACATCACTTACAATTGCTACTTGCGAGCCTCCAAGTGCAAGTGCTCGAGCTCCAACACCTATTGATAGAAATTCTCCTCCATATTTGCCAATAACAGTTTGAGAATTTATCGAAATTGAAAAAAGGAGAAAGAACAAAAGAAAAATTATTTTTTTCATAATTATATCCTTCAACTATGAACCAGTAAAAATATTCTGTTTCTTTCTCCTAATTTTTATATAAGATTTTTTACTCAAAATGCTTTCTTTACGCTCTCTGCGGTTAATAAATATTGACACCGCAGAGAGAACGTTAATATTATCAATCAACTTTTTCAATCTATTTCTTTTCTGTTTGTTTGGCAACTGCGTTAATTGCAGCATTAATTGCTTCTTCGTCTCCAAGGTAATAATGCTTTATTGGCTTTAATTCATCGTCAAGTTCATAAACAAGAGGAATTCCAGTTGGAATATTTAATTCAACAATATCCTCATCAGAAATATTATCAAGATATTTAACAAGAGCACGAAGACTATTACCATGTGCAGCAATTATAACTTTTTTGCCGCTTTTGATTGTTGGAGCAATTGTTTCGTGCCAGTATGGTAAAAATCTTTCAACTGTAAGTTTTAAGCTTTCTGTCAATGGAATATCTTTTTTATCTAAATCTTTATAACGCGGGTCTTTACCTGGATATCTCTCATCATTTTCGTCAAGTGGTGGAGGAGGAACATCATAACTTCTTCTCCAAAGTTTCACTTTTTCCATACCATATTTTTCTGCTGTTTCTGCTTTGTTCAACCCTTGAAGTGCACCATAATGCCTTTCATTTAATCTCCATGATTTTATAACAGGAATCCACATCAAATCCATTTCTTCGAGAACTATATAAAGTGTTTTAATTGCTCTTTTTAAAACTGATGTGAAAGCAATATCAAAAGTATAACCTTCCTGTTTTAATACTTTACCTGCCTGGTGAGCTTCCTCAACTCCTTTTTCTGAAAGGTCAACATCAGTCCATCCAGTAAAGAGATTTAATTTGTTCCATTCACTTTCACCATGTCTAAGCAATACTACTTTATGCATTTTAATCCCCATAGTTTTGTTAAAAAATCAAAAGCAAATATATAAAAAATTCTCTTCCTTGCTGTTTTTTTTGATTACTTATTGACTTATCTTTATAATGAATTTAGAAATCGGATTTTAATATGAGTACGAAAAAAAGTTTAATTTATCATTTCTTTACTGATGATGACTTTTTAAGATTCTCAAAAAAAATAAAAGAGGCAGAGAAAAATACTTCCGGCGAAATTCGTGTTTGCATTAAAGAATACAGAAATTTATTTGAAAGAAAGAAAGAACTGCGGCAGCTTGCTGAAAAAGAATTTTATAAATTGAATATGCACAATACCAGAGATAAAACCGGAATTTTAATTTATCTTCTTCTTGGCGAAAGAAAATTTTACATTTTAGCCGATGAAGGAATTAATTCAAAAGTTGAACAAAATACCTGGGATAAACTCCGCGATGAAATTCAATCAAAATTTGTTGATGGAAAATTTTCAGAAGGAATTATTCATTGCATCGAACAAGTTGGAAAAATATTAAGCAAACATTTCCCAATAAAACCTGATGATACCAACGAGCTTTCAAACAAAATTGTAATTAGTTAATTGAATTTTTTGCAGTGATTTTATGTTAAGACTGTAGAAATTTTAGAAATCATTTCTATGAACATTTCAAGAAAAAAATTTATTAGGCAATTATCATTAATTATAAGCGGTTCATTTTTATTTACTCATTTTACAAGTTCAAAAACAAAAGCAAGTCCATATCTAAAACTTAATTACAAACCAGAACCTTCTTCATGGAGTAATGAAACAATAACTCTATCTTGGATTGGACATTCAACTGTATTAATAAATTTTTTTGGGAAATGGATTTTGACTGACCCTGTCTTGTTTGAACGAGTAGGAATTTATCTCCTGGGCACAAGCTATGGTCCATCAAGAATTACTCCTCCAGCATTAAATATTGATGAAATACCTCAGCCAGATATTATTCTGCTTTCACATGCACACATGGATCACATGGATTATCCAACATTAAAACACTTTGCAAAAAAGTATCCAAACAAAATTGATGTTATCACAGCATATCTCACAAAAGATGTAATTGAAGATTTGCCATGGCGTTCTTTAAATGTTCTTGATTGGAATGATGAAATTAATTTACAAGGAATTCGTTTTAAAGCACTTGAAGTAAAACATTTCGGCTGGAGATTTCCATGGGAAAAAGACCGCTCAAGAGGATTCTTTAAAGATGGAAGAAGTTTTAATGCATACATAATTGATTATCACAATAAAAAAATTTTGTTTGGAGGCGATACTGCTTACACCACAAAACTCAACAAAGCTAAAGAAGAAAATATTGATATAGCAATAATGCCAATTGGAGCTTATAATCCATGGCGCAGAAATCATTGCAATCCGGAAGAAGCATTAAAAATGGCTGCTAATATTAATGCAAAATATTTTATACCAATTCACACAAAGACATTTAAACAGGGCATTGAACCAATAAACGAACCAATTGAATGGCTTAGAAATTCAGCTCCGAACTATCCACTAATAATCGGGCTGGATGAAATTGGAAAAACTTTTCAGCTGCCAGCCTGATTTTATTTACATTAAAAAATCATTTATCACATCATCTCGAAAGCTCATCTTAAAAAATAACACTGACAATTTCGAAAAATAATTTTAACTTGCTGTTAAAGAATAAACTAAAGAAGGGAAACCATGAAAATCATTCTCCTTTACTTTGTTGCATTAAGTTTTTCATTAACATTCTGCAGCTGTAAATCTGGTGCGACTGAACCAGGCGACAAAGATTCAACTGCAATAGCTGGCTGGGAATTAGTTTGGTCTGATGAATTTAATTACGAGGGTTACCCAAATCCACAAAAATGGGGATACGATATTGGAGACAACGGTTGGGGCAATAATGAAAAACAATACTATTCAGCTCGATTGGAAAATGCTCGAGTAGAAAATGGTAAATTAATTATCGAAGCTCGAAGAGATAACTGGAATGGAAAAGAATACACTTCTGCAAGACTTGTAACAAGAGGCAAAGGGGACTGGACATACGGACGTTTTGAGATTCGTGCAAAACTTCCTAAAGGCAGAGGAACCTGGCCTGCAATCTGGATGCTTCCCACTGTTTGGAATCTTGGAAATGGAAGCTGGCCTGATAATGGTGAAATCGACATTATGGAACATGTAGGTTATGACCCCGGAGTTATTCATGGTTCAATTCACTGCAATAAATATTATTGGAGAATTGGAACTCAAAAAACTGCAACAATAAAAGTTCCTGATTGCACAGATACATTTCATAACTATGTTCTCGAATGGAATAAAGATGAAATAAAAATTTTTGTTGATGATAAACAATATTTCTCTTTTAAAAACGAAGGAAAGGGATGGGAATACTGGCCCTTCTTCAAAGATTTTCATTTGATACTGAATATTGCGATAGGCGGTGATTGGGGAGGTGCTCAGGGCATTGATAATTCGATATTCCCTCAAAAAATGGAAATCGAATATGTAAGAGTTTACAAAAAAGTTGAATAAAATTTATGAATAACATTAAATTCATTTTTCTATGCTTCCTAATTTTCTCAACTTTTGTTTTTCCTCAAACCAAGCTCACTTCTTCTTATTTGCCTATAATTGTTATTGATACAGAAGGAAAAACAATTGTTGATGAACCCAAAATTGATGCTCACATGGGAATAATTTACAATGGTGAAGGAAAAGTTAATAACATAACCGACCCTTTCAATGCTTACAATGGAAGAATTGGAATTGAAATCAGAGGTCAAAGTTCACAACAGTTCGATAAAAAACAATATGGAATTGAAACCCGTGATTCACTTGGAAATGAAATTGATGTTTCATTGCTTGGTTTGCCAAAAGAAAGCGACTGGGTTTTAAATGCTTCTTACATAGATAAATCTCTTTTAAGAAATGTCTTGGCATTTAAGATTTTCAACGATATGGGAAGATATTCATCGCGCACAAAATTTTGTGAACTAATTATTAATGGCGAATACAGAGGAATTTACATACTTCAAGAAAAAATTAAGAGAGATAAAAACAGAGTAAACATTTCAAAACTGGAATCAACTGATACTGATGAAAACATAATTACCGGAGGATACATTATAAAAATAGATAAAATTGACCCTGGTGATAAAACTTGGACTTCCCCTTATCCTCCATTCCAAGGTGCAGTTCAGAAAATTGTTTATATCTATGAATATCCTGATGCTGAGAAAATTAATTCTGCTCAAGCTGAATACATTAAAAACTATGTTACAAATTTTGAAAAGATAATGAATACAACTAACTACAACGACCCTTTTTATGGATATTTGAATTATATCGACTTAGATTCATTTGTAGATATGTTTTTAATCTTTGAACTATCAAAAAATGTTGATGCTTACAGATTAAGCACTTTCTTTTACAAAGACAGAAATAAAAAACTTTGTGCAGGTCCAATCTGGGATTTTGATTTAACATTCGGGCTTCCAGATTATTACGAAGGTTGGCGCACTGATGGCTGGCAGTATAAGGTTCCACTTTATAACGACTTTTGGCAAATTCCTTTCTGGGTCTCCAAACTTTATAACGACCCAATCTTCAAAAATAAATTTGCTAAAAGATGGAACGAACTTAAAAATAATATCCTTAGTTACGAAACAATCTCAAAATTTATAGATGACTGCATAAGTAAAATTTCTGAAGCAAGAACAAGAAACTTTGAAAAATGGAATCAGTGTTTCGACGGCAAAACTTACATCTGGCCCAACAAAAATTATTTCAAATCTTATGAGGATGAAATTAATTATCTCAAAAACTGGATTAAACAAAGATTAGAATGGCTGAATAAAAATATTTCAACTGACTATTCTTACATCGATTGGCTTGAAAAAAATGAAAAGATTACAGTAAGATACAACGGAACTTCTACAGAAAATATTTTTTATGTTAATGATTTTATTACCTCACTTCATAATATTGATTCTGTAACTCTTGTTTCAAACAATTCCAATATTAAAATAAAATTAACAGATGATAAATTATTTGCCTACGTAAATAGTCCCGAAGAATTTACTGTTTATGGTTTGGGCTGGAAAAATAATCAGGTGGTTTCAATATCTCCTAAATATATTTTTAGTTCTTTATCAAGTAATGTTGAAGATGAATCTATAAGAAAGAATGATTTTATTCTTTATCAGAATTTTCCAAATCCATTTAATCCAGTAACAACAATTAGTTTTGAGCTGCAATCTAAAAGCTGGATTATGTTAAATGTCTATGATATTCTTGGAAATAAAGTTGCAACATTGGTGAATGGAGAAAAGCCAGCAGGCAGACACGAAGTAAAATTTAATGGCAGTAACTTAGCAAGCGGAGTTTATGTATATAAACTTATTGGTGCAAATGGAAATCTTTCCCGAAAGATGATGTTGATGAAATAAAAATTCGACTTGTTAAAAAGTTCTGAGATTATCAAAAAAATTTTGATTTATTTCAAAAATAATTGATTGCAGCAGATCTCATAAAAGAAAAATGATTTTTAATTGCATTCAATCAATTCAAAAGAAATTAATTTATTATTCCAATTTCAAAGCAATAAAACTCTTTTTGAATTAATTAACAAAGCAAACAAGAAATAAAACAAAAGACCAATAACAAAAGAGTATGTAAAACCAGTTAACATTGACAATGAATATGCTGTTACAGAACCAAGAACTGATGTTGATGCATTAATTCCATACATCCATGGAATATAATTATCAAGTTTATTTTCCTTTAATAAACTTATGAGTGTTGGAAACAGAAAACCAAGCAAAATACCTAAAGGCATTATTAACAAAATCATTATAGCAATTACAAAATATTGATTAAATAATAATAAGTATCTGAACAAAAACTGTCCAAAGAAGAAAACAATAAAACCATAAAGAATTATTAAGGCGCAAATAATTTTTAGTGTTTGATAATTTTCTATTTTTATAATTCTTTCTCTCATTCCGCTTCCAAGACCCATTCCTGTAAGTAAAGCAAACAACAAAATTGAAAGTGAAATAGTAGGCGAACCCACATATAAAATTAATTTTTGAAAGAGAGAAATTTCTATAATCATAAAACCGATTCCAATCAAAATAAACAACAACAATATTTTTCTAAGTCTTTTAATTTTTATAAAATTCTTTTCACGGTTGAAAGATTTTAAAGCTGCAAGAATGAGTAAAATATTTATTGTTAAGATGCTGATTAAAAGCCACTTAATTTCATCTGGTAATAACTTTGAAATTTTGTAAAAAAATGGTTTGTCATCTGCAACTGGACTAATATCAAACGGATGATTTTCAATATAACTTTTCAAATCAATTTTATTATTAGAAAGATTGACTAATAAGTCATTGATAAATGAACCGCTTACATTAAAATCTTCATCATAAGGTAAAAATGTAACCTGCGGAAAAATCTTGGGAAGATTTTTCAATTTGCTTTTTAATTCATTAATCTCGTTTACAGTAAAGGGCAATTTTTTAATCACAATTGTTGGAGCATATTCATCTTCCAGAATAATAAAGTGTTTGACAGCATCAACATTTGAAATTCCAATTTCTTCAAATGTTTTTACTGCAGTAACGATTAATCTCAGCAGTTCCCATTTGTTATGGAGTGTTAAAATTAACATTCCTTCGTTTGTTAAAACATTCATGTAATCAGATAATGCTTCGGAGGTAAGCAAATAATTTTCGCTCATTGCCAGAGCATCTATATTTTGAAGTTGTTCTGTTGAAGGCAATGCAATCAAAATTATGTCAAATTTTTTATTTGATTGCTTAACATAATGTCTTCCTTCCCTTACAATAATTTTCACATTTGAAAATTTATTGTATATGCCGCCATTAAATTTACTGTGACTTTTAACTATATCAACAAAATCAGGATTGATTTCAACTCCCGTTATCTGTTTAATTCCAGAGAGCAAGCTTATCAATACTTCTTTTCCTCCGCCAGGACCAATTATCAATATCGAATCTTTTTGATTTTCAGATAAAAATAAAAATGGAATAGTAGTTGAATGGCCAAGCAAAAGTCTTAATGTTGTTTTATCTGGATTTTTTATATCTCCATTAAAATGATACATCTGTGTTCCTGCAGCTCCATCAATAAACAACTGTCTTACAACATTTTGATGACTATATTGAACGAGGTCTGCTCTTCCATAAATGCTCCATCGGCTGTCTATAATATTTGCCTGAACATTTAAATCGGGATAGACATAATAAAAATCTTTCTCAGGAAAATTACCGATTGGCACTTTACCTAAAAATTCATTTTTCCCATTTATAAATAAAATTATGAAAGCAAAGAGTGGAATGATTAACAACCCTCTGTTCTTTTTATTATTATACTTCAATAAAAATGAAAAAAATAATATTAAGGTAGAAAGGAAAAAAATACTGTTTGGTGCACCAAAAAATTTAATTAGAAAAATTGGAATAAAAGCCCCAAAGGCAGCGCCAATTAAATCGGCAGCATATAATTTGGAAATTATTTCAGAATAGTATTCGAAAAAAACAGAATATATAATTCCCGCCAAGAAAAATGGAACAATTAACAATATGAAAAAAACAAAATGATTTGTAATTGAAAATAAGATAACTAAAACAATAAAGCCTGTTAATGAAAATGCATAGAAGAGTAATAATCTAAAAACAATTTCATTCAGATTGTTTTTGTCTTTAATTTTGATTTTATAAAAAGAATAAATACCGCCGCAACCTAATCCCAGTATAGCAAAAGATAAGATGATAAATGCATAGTTATAAACAAAAATTACCGAAGAAATTCTTGTTGATATAATTTCAAAAGCAACAATAGAAACAGAAACAACAAATAAAGAAAGATAAACTAATTTATAATTAAGATTCTTTATTGACTGCAAAATAAATCCCGCTCAATCATTTAAGAATATACAAAGTTATTAAAAGCAAATTAAATAATTAATTTGAATTAACAATTTCATTGACAGCATTAGCCAGAAAAATATATGAGGCAGCAATGCTAATCGTATATTCATTTTCTCCCCAGAAGAAGGGCCAATCTTCTTTATTTTCAGGAAAATCTGGTTTGAAAATCAATAATCCCGGAACAACTCCTCCAGCTATAAAAGAGAAATCTGCTCTGTTGCTTCCATAAGCAATTTTTTTGGAATGAACGCCTACACCAGAAACAAAAGAAATATTTGAATATGGATGACATCCAAAAATGTAATTTAATCCTTTTAAAACATATTCACGGTCAATTAATTCAGGATAAGATTTATATAAGAAGTAATTAGTTGTTGCCCAATTAATAATAATATGATTTGCACCCCAGCCCCTTGTCTCCAGAGGAACTCCATATGGATTTGCTCTATCCAAAGCTTCGAGTGTTCTTTTATATTTTTCTACAAAAGGCATTAATTTATTTTTAAAGTCAACATCCATGCTTTGAAGTGCTCTTGCAGCAACAGACATATTCCATACAATTGTTGTATCATTAAGGCTATGCCACAATTTTTTCATAAAATAATTTTTATAAGTTGTATCGCCTGTTGATTTATATAATTCTAACGCTGCAAGCAAATCTGTATTCTGTCTGAAAAATTCATCCTGTCTTTGAAATTTGTTAAGTGAATCAGATTGTTCGAACTGCCATGCTTTGATTGCATATTTTAATGCTTCATCGGCAAGTTCTTTATTATAATCTTTAAGAGCACGATAAGCAGCTGCAAGAGATGCTGCAGAATAATAATTCAACCAGGGCATTCTGATTGTGAAAACCCATCTGTCATCCATAGTCCCGCTTGAATGTTCATCTCTCTCATAAGGTTTTAATGAAGGATTGTAAGGTAAATTATCAGTAATTGTAGATGCATCGCCAAGATGATGATATTGATGCAAATTACCCACAATTATTCCTCTAACTGCATGACCAACATTTTTTTGTTGTGCAACTAATTGTAAAGTGCCGTGTTCTATCTGCTGCAATAAATCGGGAATACCATCAGGTCTTCGAATATCAACATATTTCGTTTTTCTATCGATAAAAGTTTGGTCGTAAGTTAACCTAAAAGATTCCCATGTATCAACAAGACTAAGAACAACACTGCAATGGGATCGGGTTTCAATATCAAAATCTCCGGCATCAAACCAGCCACCAACCGCCATACCTGGAATTCTTTCAAATGGTTTATATTTTGTATAAGTAGTTGAATCCATATTGTAAAGGTCAAAATGAATATGATTTGTAGGAGCTTGAAGTGCATCATCCTGATAAGGTAGTCCATGCCAAACTCGATAAGCTTCGTTAACAAACATGTGGTCCATTTGCACAGAGAAAAATTGGCAAAGTGTTAAATGCCATACATCTTTGTAAACTCTAGGATTAATCGAAAATGGTTTTGTAAGCTGGTCTCCATATTTTATAACATATAAGCCAGTATCACGAATGTTACTAAAATCAAATATTCCATATTGATAACGAAGGAACTTGCCCCATTGCTTTACAGATTTATTGAGTATTTCAACTAATTGTCCTGATGGCAATAGTTTATAAAGTGCAGCAGAATTCAGAAATTTATCATTCTTATCAAGTTCAATTATTGCATATTTTTTTTGAGAAGGATGATACCCAACTTGAGAGTAAGTTATGTTTGGTTTACGAATCCAGTTTTTAATTGTAGATGCTTTTATATTCCATTCAATTACTTTGCCTTTTGTATTTGATGGAATTAAACTTCTTACAACGAACCAACCATTTTGAGCAATGTTACGTCCATCAAACAACATTAAGTTGCCAAGCAACGAGTTAATTTGGATTCGACGTTCTGGGTCTTCTGGTGCAAGAACAATTTTAGATCCTTCAGCAATTGGCAATGGCTCAACAAATTCATTTCTGCCTCTGTCATCAAAAGTTCTGTGTCCTCCAAATTGTGGAATCTTTTCAGTCAATGGTTTTACTTCTACTGGTCCAGATGGATATAACGGAAAAATTCCCGTTCTATTATCAATCATATAAGTCTTTTCGAAATAAGCGGAAGGGAGAAATTCAAGATTAAATCCTGCATGACCCTCAAGTTCTTTCGGAAGAGGTTTATCAAGAAAAACACTAATGTTTAATCCATCATTTGTCCCTTTAACTAAAATTTTCGAGTCAAAATTATAATCTTTATATCTTAGAGTAACTTCAATGCTGTTGTTTTTCTTGTCAACTTTTCTTTCTTGAACCATAGGAACTAAATCCCATTGCTCAGGTGTATGTCTTAATCTAACTCCGCCTCCTGTAGCTGTGCGGACTCCATGATGGATAAATTCAATTCCTGCAGTTTTCTCATCAAAGAAAAATCCTGTGTATTGATTGCTGAAAACAAAAACATCAAAACCTCTTGATTCAAAATAATCCAAATTGTTAAGGGTCAACTTTTGTGAAAATATTTTTGAAGAAAGCACAACAATTAGAATAAATGTTAATGCAGCAAAAAATAGAGATTTAACATTAGTGTTTTTCATGTTTGGCACCTTTTGAGAATTTGTTTTCAAATTTAGTTTTTCATTTATAAAATTAATTTAATACTATCCCCAGCGATAATAATTTTTCTTTCAAAACATTATCATAAATTTTTACACCATATTTATCTTTCAACTGCTTAATTAATTCTTCTGATTTTTGTTCTTTATGATAATTTATAAAGTCGTTTTTTATTTTATCTTTCACATCATCATAGGTTAATTGTTTTTCATCTCTTTTGTAGACGCATTTAATCAATGCATACTTTTTTTCATTTTCATTTTCTTGATATTCGATTGGACCAATTATTTCATCCTGATTCATGTTAAATGCAATTTTGCCAAGCACAGGTTTCTCTTTTGAATTATCAGAAATTATTTCACCTGTTTTTTTACGAATAAATCTTTTAACAAAAACTATTTTATCTAACTTTTCAAAAGGCACACCATTTTTATAATCTTCTTTCATTCTATTTATTGCCGAAGTATCATTTGCAACCACAAGATAGATATTAACTTTTGCTAAGTGATAATAAAGAGAATCTTTATTGCTTTCATAAAATTTTTTCAATGTATTCTCGTCTGGTTCTGGAATTTGTTTATCAATTACTTCTTTATCATAAAGTTTTACAATTTCATTTACCATAAAATTACTTTTCAGATATGGATTCAAAACTTTTTTCTCGAGTCCAAGTTGACGAGCTTTTTTAGCAACGGCTTCTATTTTTAATGCTTCTATAATAAAATTTTTCACATCCTGTTCTTTTATGATTGATGAGCGTCCCATTATTAAAACATCATCTAAGATTTGTAAAAACTTTTTCAAATCAACTTTGGATTTGGGAGAAGTTAAAATTGTAAAATTCTTTTTCTTAGAAATTGCAGAATTAATTGTGTCCTTGTATGCACCCTCGTAAAAGTGGGGAGTTTTAGACCACGCAACAATATTTTCGACTGCAGTTTCGTTCCATTTAATTTTGTCTTCATCAATTAATTTTTTTTGTTCTTCTTCAAAATCTTTAATGCTCATATACGAAAAAGCATCTCTTAAAGCAGAGCGTATTTCATATTCTACATTTTCGATTGGTTCAACTTCTACTTTTTTTACTTCATCAATTTTAATTATATAAAATGCTTGTGGTGTTTCAATTATTCTGATTGAACCTTCAGGTAGATGAAAAACAATATTATTTATTTCTGACATCAAACTTTTTTTCCAATCAATTGGAGCTGCAATGCCGCCATTTTTGCTTGATAGTTCATCATCAGAATATGTTTCTGCAAGTTTTCCAAAATCTTCACCTTCCTCAATTTTCTTTTTCAGCATATAAGCTAAATTTCTTAAAGAATCAATTAATAGCTGCGGCATATTGTAAGTTTTATTAAGAAGTATTGTCCTGTAATTAACTATTCTATCCATCATGCCATAAACTTTTTTAACAGCAGAATCTGTAACATACTTATTTGCATATTTTAGTTCGTAATATTCATTATATAATTCTTCGTTAATTGCACGATTAATATTCTTTATAAGTTTTTTATCTTTATGAAGGTTTCTTTCAAAAAAATCAAATACTTTTAATCGGTTGTTAATAATACGATTGAGTGCAGGAATATAACCTTTTGATTTTTCATTCAAGAAAATTTTATTATAGAAATTTTCAAGAACATAATTATGAAGGTCTGAAAAAGTGATTGAAAAATTTTCTCCAACTTTTGCCACAATGCTGTTTGTATCTTTTACTTGAGCAGTTAATTTTAGTGACAAAAAGAATATTACAATTAATATTTCGACACTTCTTAAAAAATTAGATTTATTCATTAGAATGCTCATGAATTTTATTTCATATAAATCATTTTTTTGCTAATGATACCGTGGTCTGTTTGAAGCTGATAGAATAAAGTCCCTGATGAAATTGAAGGCGGAGTATAAACAATTGTATATTCACCTGGATTTTTTTCTTCATCTATTAAAGTATCGATTGTTTGTCCAAGCACATCATAAACTTTCAATGTTACTTTTGTTTTTTCAAGAATTCTAAATGAAATTTTTGTATTTGGATTAAATGGATTGGGATAATTTTGTGAAAGTTCAAATTTATCAACAACTCCAATAATTTCATTTACAGAAGTTGGCGGATTAAAAGAAAGCTGCGGAGTAGTCCATGTAATCCATTTTGTTAAATCAGGATTATAAGGGCTTCGCTGAATATTTGTATTAATATCTTTTTTATCGAGCAAAAATTTTTCAACAAAGGCAACAACTTCTGGTTTTTGAACATCTGGCAATTGACAATGATTATGACCACCTAATATAGAGAATCCAAATCTATCTGGAACACCAAGTGCTTTCCATACTTCATAAGCTGCCTTACATCCTACATGTCCTGATTCTTCAGCAAGCCATTCATAATCAGGATTTCCGAGAACAAATAAAGCTCTTGGTGCAATCATAGCCATAAGTTCATGGTGATCAAATGGCAATTTATTAACTGCATTATTGAATTGACGCAAGTCTTGATGATACCATGGTGCACCTTGCGCATTCCGAAGAGTTTCTCTGCTTCCACTCAAAGTTTCTGTAACACGCCAAGCAGCATCACCGCCACCTCCAGGTTCCTGAGCAATTGTTAAAGCAATGCGTTCATCAAATGCTGATGAGAAAAGAGCAATTTTACCCGCAAATGAACAGCCTGTGATTGCCAATCTTCTCAAATTTATTTTTGAAGCCAGAGTTTTTTCTAATCCATCAATAATTCTGCTTACACCCCAAGCCCATGCAGTAAAGAACCCAACTTTAGGATCAGGAAAAAGTTTATAAAACCCTCCTGTTCCTCTTTTTACATCAAAACCCCATGGAGCTAATTCCCAGAATCTATATTGAATTGTAGCAATTCCTCGAGTTGTAAAAATATCAGCAGGCAAACTTCCTGTGCCGAATCCAATTCCAATTACCGCAGGAAACGGACCATCTCCTTTTGGAAAAGTTATTTTAGAAGTTAAAACAAGTGTATCACCATTTTGAATTATTGTAACAATTAAAGTGCTGTCTGCAGTAAAATCGGCTAATAAAGTATCAGGAGGAGCTGGTTTAATACCTGTTTCATAATATTGAATTTCTGCACCAATTTCTGCACGTCTGCAGCGCCAATCTTCAAAACTTTTAATTCTGCCTTTTGTACTGTCAGACCACATAAATGGGTCTGGCAATGATTTAATCACTGGCAGTTCGTTAAATGAAGGCAAGGGCGGCGGCAAACAATTTTTACCAGTGTTTTCTACATCAAAAGATAATGGTAATTCCTGTGCATGAATATCATAAAACACGCTTGCTATAAAAAACACTGATAAGATTATTTTTTTCATTTTAACCCCTTTTAGTAAGGAACAAAAATTCATTTCTTTTAAATAATTTTAATTAAACAAGCATTTGAAAATTCTACAAAAAAATTAGTGGAAGCATTCTATTCGAACGCTTCCACTTAAAAAGAATGAATAAAAAAGAATTAGTTTACTTCATCAGAATCATCTTCTTGGAAATGGAATTATTTCCAAATTGAACAGTATAGATATAAACACCACTGGTAAGGTTGCTTGCATCAAATTTAACTTTATGATTACCTGCCTGCTGGAATCCATTATACAAAGTAGCTACTTCTTTACCAAGCAGATTATAAACTTTAATAACTACATTACCAGATTTTGGCAAATCATAAGTAATTGTAGTAGATGGGTTGAATGGGTTTGGATAATTCTGATAAACATTGAAATCAGTTGGAATAATTTCTGCGCTCTCAACATCAGTTGGCAATTGACCTTTATTCAAGGCATTTTTGAGAGCTGCAATTTCAGCATCTCTTTGTGCAAGCCATTGAGCTTTTTTATCTGGGAACCAGTTCAAATCACCAAGTGGGAATCCGCCTAATCCAGCAGTTAACAATGTTGCATTTGTATACGACAAATCAACTGGAATAGGCCAGTCAGAAACATGAGGATATTCTGCTTCGCTGTAAACTTTTCTCCATAAATTCAATACAGCAGTGCTGTTTGTTGTATCAACTGTATTTAAGCAGAATTCTCTAATTTGTGATTTAATAGCATCACTAAATAAATCTTGTGGGTCTTTAAATTTTGGATCAACCGAGAACCAGTTGCCTTCAACCAGATAAGGATATTTCTGATTATTATCAAACATTGCCTGTGTGCGTGCATTCATTCTAATCATTTGAGAAGACCATTTATCAGTATTATTAGTCTTTCTCTGTGCAAGTACTTGATGCATATCAGCAAAGTAGCTATCCCAGTAAGCATTATTATTAGTAACTAAAACTTTTCTATCTACCTGTTCATAATCAGCTGGCAAATCTCTCACATTAATTAATCCCGTTGGCTGTAAATCAAGGTCTGTTTCACTCAAGTCTAATGATGGACAATAGGGCTGCATATTGCTGTTAACAAAAATGTTGTTAGCAATTATCATATTGCTTACATAACCTTGATTTTCGAAAACAATTCCTGCACAGTTAACAAATGTATTATGGTTAACAAATACTTCTTTTACTGGATAATTTCTAAATTTATATAACATACCTTGAGCCATAACATGAGTGCTGTTTTCAACCCAGATAACATCTGTATTATGTTCAACATTATCATAAACACCGCCATTACGTCTGCAAGGTTGACCACTCATATTAACAAAGTAGCAGCCATTGATGTAAAGTTTTGTACCCTCAACCTGATTGGAAGCAACAAATACCCATCTTGTGCGTTCAAATAAACAATTTTCCAAAGTAACAGTGCAGCCAGCTTTAGAACCCCAGAAGAATGTCCATCCAAGATTATTTGTTGCTGATGCAGGAATCATATTAACATTCTTTACTGTAACATCTCCACCAAAATTGATTCCTCCAGTATTTGTTCCAGAACCACAAATTACTGGTGGATGAGAGTCTGCATCTTTATTGGTTACAAGCGGTCTGCTGTCCTCCCCAATAATCTTTGTGTGTATTTTATCGCTTGTAGTAGGATTACTTGCAAGACTGTAAACCTCGTTCTTTTTCAAAAGATAAACTCTCCCAGCAGGAGGATTACTATCATATACTATTGCACCATACAGCGTATTATCTCCCGGCTTAACAACTGCAGTATCTCCTCTAAATTGTTCTACATAATCACTAAGATTTTGTGCTATTGAAGTGCCCGCAATAAAGAGAATTAATACCAGAATAAATTTTACATATTTCCTCATGGTTACCTCCTATTATTTTGTTATTAATTTAAGTTAGATGTTACAGTAATAAGAATATTAAAATATTTTTTATGACATTTTACCTCCGCTATTATTCATAAATATTTTTTATAAACTATATCTAAGAGAAACTTCATAGAAAGTAGGACTATAAGTTGTCGAAGCTAAATTTGAAATAATTTGAGTAGTGTTTGGTCTTCTGAAATCTCTATAAGTTTTTATTGGTTTACGGAATAAATTAATGCCATTGAAAGCTATTGTTAATCCATCTATTGGAAGTTTTTGTTGTAAGGTTAAATCCCATTTATGAATTGCAGTTGTTAGCTGATCTTCCTCTGGTCTAACTCCCACATAAGATGTAACAGCATCTTTCAAATTGTAGGAAATTCTTCCTGAAAAACCTTTGTAATCAACACCAATAGCAATGTTTAGAATATGGTCTGCTTGATGAAGTAATCTTCCTGTATAGATTCTTGATTTAGTCAAATAGTAATGTTTCTGTTTTATACCAGAACCTGCGACAGAATCTATATTTTCAATTACTTGATAATCCATTTTCGACCAAGTTCTTGTATAATTGATATTTAATACAAGTGAATTAAATGGTTTGGGCAGATACCAGAAGTTTGTTTGCCATTCAATTTCAAACCCTCTTAGATAACCTGGATTAGGATTATTAACATAAGAACTGACAAGCTGAGACCTGTTAGGTGCCTGTACATTTAATTTTTTCCAGAGAGCTGAATCGGGGAACCATACATTCCATGCTTTAATATTTTGATAATAAAATTGTGTATTGAAAAATACATCTTTCAACTTCTTATAAAATCCGGTTACGGTAAATAATCCTATTTTGTTACTGTAGAGATATAATGCCAAATCGTAATTGTTTGTTACAGTAGGCTTAAGATTTGGGTTGCCAGCTGATGCACCTCCACCTGGTTCAAAATAGATATTTGGTAAGATAGCCAAATAATCAGGTCTTGAAATTGATTTTGTATAAGCTGCTCTTAAATCTGCCCATTCATTAATTTTATATCTTAATTGTACATTTGGGAAAAAGTTTTCATCATTTCGATTGGATCTGTTCAATGTATCGAAGAGAACACCATCCCCATCGACTGCATGAGTTACATAGAAAAAGTTGGCTTTATAATTCATGTTAAAATGTTCATATCTAACACCAAGAATTAAATTAATTCTGCTGCCAACATTAAATTCCCCCATTAAATAGCCAGCTTTAAATGTTTCTTTTCCATCAAAATCATCACGTTCTGATTTTGCTCTATGTCTTGATTTTAACCAGCCGCTTACAGCTTTCGGCATAAAGGCATCCATAACACTTTTATCAATTGCATATTCAAATTTGTATGTGCCATCAAGAAAATAATTGCCGCGTTCATAATCGTTGTTTCTTACATCAGTAAACATAAGAGGAGATGAATTGCTAATAACTTTACCTGGGAAAAAGTTACTTACAGCATTATAAAAATCAGGGTCACCTACTCTGTGGTAACTTTCTTCAACATTATTAGTTCTTTTTGAGTAATCATATTTACCACCAAGTTTAATTTTACCCGAAGCAATTTGACCAAAACTTAACGGTATGGTAAAATCAAGTTTTGCTGTATATAAATTTTGTCTGAATGCTTCTGAACGCATCCCTGACCATCCATAAATTGGGCTTCTCTTCCATGCGTCTGGGTCAAGTTTAATTTTGTAAACATCATCTGGAGTCATGTAATCTCTTGCTCTTACATAATTAACATAGACCATTTTTCCATCTACATAATCAACAAAAGGTTGACCAGTTTTTTCGCGGAATCCAAATTCCAAGCCGGGGTCACCATATCTGATATCAGTATTCTTATCTGAATATGAATGTGAAAGGCTTAGCTCAGTTTTGATGTTTCCAAAATTATATTCTGTTTGAAGAGCATTGATAAGAAGTTCTTTATTATGTTTATCTCTATTCAGAGTGAAGAACAAACTGTTTTCAGCAAAGTCAAATTCTGTTCTGTATCTTGCTATGTCGTTTATAGTATGAGCCAGTGTGTTTTGTAAAATGATTTTACCATTTGGCAGTTGATAATCAAGAATAACACTTCCACCAACATTGCTTATTATATTTTCTTCATCTTGAAAAGCAAAGTCAATCATTCTGTATTCTGCATTCCCATATCCAGAAGTATCAACACCTTTTTGATAACCAGCGTTTGTAAAATCATTACCTGCATTTGAGCGGTCTGCATTCCCCTGAACAAAAACACCAAGTTTATTATTCCAGAATCTATTGCTTGCACTTACCCAGAATTTATAATTGTCGTAAGTTCTATCCTGTCTGTTATAAGTTCCCTGAGATAAAATATCAAAATGGAATTTTTCCGGAGCTTCCATAATTCTTAAGTTTACAACACCACCTATAGCATTTGCATCCATATCAGGAGTGAGAACTTTTATTACTTCAATACCTGATAACATATTTGAAGAAATAAAACCAAGGTTAACAGAGCGGTCATTCATATCTGTAGAGGGTAGCTGAATACCATTCATCAATATTACATTTTGCTTTGCCTGAATTCCTCTTACAACAACTTTATCTCCATCCATAAGTGACATACCTGGCAATCTGCTCAAAGCTGCAGCGGCACTTTCATCCGGCAGTTCACGAATTCTTTCTGCTGAAACAACATTTTTTATTGTATTAGAAGTCAATTGTTGATTAATTGCTTCTCGCTGACCTTTTGCCTGTGCAGTAACTTCAATTTCAAATTCTATTGCTGTCGGAGTTAGTTGAATATCGCCCAAAAAGAGTTGTTTTGTGGTTACCTCGATTTCCAATTTTTGAGTTTGATAACCAATGTACGAAACTTGTAAGGTTCTTTTACCTACAGGTATATGATGAATAATAAATTTTCCATCATAATCTGTTGCAGCACCAAGACTTGTATTTAAAATTAGTACGTTTGCACCAATTAATGGTTCGCCTGTTCCTTTATCAACAACTCTTCCGCTGATACTCCCGCTTCCCTGGGCAAGGATTATTTGTATTGGGAAAGATATGATTAAAAAGAAAAGAAAAATGTAAAACTTTTTTTGCATGGTAACCCCCTAAAATAATTTATTACAGACTTATTATAATTTAATAAAACCCAGATGAATAAATTCATAATATAATAGAACGGTATTGAACAAATAAGAACGTTTCAAAATAACTTAAGATAATTTTTTTGTCAAGCAAAATTTTCGAAAAAAATTAAGTAAAAAACAGAATTCGATTAATAAGTGCGGTTAATTTTGTGGCAATTTAATTATTGGTTTGTCTTCAAAATTATAGCAATTTTCTTTTTTTTGAATACAGATTAACAAGATTTCTTTCTGAAATTCTAAAACCAGTGCCATGATTTCTAACTCCACCTGATTCTTTTATATGCATCCTTAAATCAATCATTAATTCATTTTTTTCAAAAGCATCTAAAAATTTTTCTGGGGTTGGATTTTCAAGTAAATAAGCTTCATTGAAATGAAAGAACTCAGCATCATTTTCAAATTAGTTATTAGCTATAATCAGCAGTAGTCTATCAAGTTTTGTCATAAATTTTCCTGCAATTACATATGTACTCCATTCTGCAATATGTTCTATTTCATTTATGTTTTTTAATATAATCAAATGTTTTTCTTTATCAGTGATTAAATAAAATCCTTGAGTGTTTGGTGTTTTAACATTTACAATATTGTAAAGTGCTTGTCTATTTTTTTCATCTTTATATCCGTATCTATTAATTAATTCCTTCTGATTAATTTTCCATACACCTTTATTAAATGTAAACAGAGTAATCAAAGAATTTGTGTTTCTTCTCGTTGCTTTCAGTTCAACTCTTCCCCCAATATCTGGCACAGCTATATTTGTTTCCAAAAGCCCAAGCTTTTTTTCAAGCAGATGGCCTATACCTGTAGGACCCTTTCTCAAAGATTTAATGAATCCTTTTAGCTTCAAACTTTCTAAGTGTTTTATTAATTCTTTTAATTGCATTTTATTTTTTCTGACAAATTACTATGTATTCGTTTTTCATCGTTGTGGATGTTTCGCCTGCTACATTTGTGGGGCTATTTTTAAGCGGCATTCTTTTATTTGGAATATTTCTAACAATTGTTTCGATGTGAATAAAACCATTTGACTCAAATAATTCTGCAGTTATTTTCATCGGTGGGAATTTTTATTCCTTTTACTGTTCTATTTCCTACAACATAACAAACAAATCCGCCATGCTTTACTACAACAGAAATATTATTTATCGACTTTTCATAATCTTCATAAAAAGAAATAACATCACGTGCTCGTTCTTTATCTCTTTTTTGAATCGCATTGACTACATCATTAAGTATATCACTTTTAAAAATATGAGTATGTTTTCTTTTTTCTCCTCCCATTAACAACTTATCGACTTGATTTGCTTCTTTGAACCCAAGCCACTCATTTGAAAAACGAGAATATTGACCATAAGCTACTGTTGTTCGAGAGTCTCCATAAGGTGGTGATGTAACAACAATATCAATTGAATTAGGTTTAATTATGTTTTCGGGTATGTTATTGACTGTATTAAAATCATAAACAAATGTAAGCGAGTTGCTTTTATGTGCATCAATAAATTCTAAAAGACCTGCCTTGTTTCTTGTAAGTTTTGAAATCATTATTCCAAAAACATCTTTATCATTTTTCTCTTTCAGATTCTTATCTCTTACTAACTTAAATTCCCCCTGTTTGATAAATGATGATTCTCGTACTGTTTCACTAAAAGCAACTTTGAAAAAGTTTTTAATCTTCATATCAATAATGCTCTCAATGTAACCAAGAATAATCCCTAATTTCTGTTGAACATCCTTTGAAAACCAATAATCAATATTTTTTACTTGAGGAATAATTACTGATTTAGTTTTTTCTGTCCCAAAGCTTACAGAAAAAATGTAATCTATGAAATCATTTATAAAAATATCCAATTCGTTTATGTCAATAACAGTAGTTTTAGCTTTAGCAATCAATCTTGCTAATGGATTAATATCTGTACCGATTGCATTAATGCCGAAAAGATTAGCTTCAACTAATGAAGTTCCAGTCCCGCAGTAAGGATCAAATAAAATATCAGCATTCTTGCCAAAATTTTCTATAAGTCTTCTTGCTACTTGAGGTATCATCATAGCAGGATATGCATGAAAGCAATGAGTATATTCCTTTGTGTTAGCTTTTTTAAAATCCCAGCTCTCATCAACTATTTTATTTTTACGAACTAAATTTGCTTCTGCTTCAATTAGTATTTTTACGGGAGGCTCAATCATTTTGCATTAACCCAAGAATCTCTTTTATAATTTTCTAAATTTTCTACAACACAATCTAACATTAAGATTAGCTTATTATCAAGATTAACTTATTCAAATAAAATAAATATAATTTGCTTACCAAAATTTTTTCTTGACAAAACAAAATTCAAAAATTACTTTTGAACCATGAATTTCAAGAATGTAAATATTGAAAATTATTGGTGGTGGTGGAGAAGACCTTCTCTACCGTCCTAGGACTATAATCTTTTTAAAGAAGAGCCGTGGATGGTAGAACCGTTCACGGCTTTTTTGTTTTAAAACTTTCTGTTAAATCTAACAATTAAGGAGGTGAAAAAATGTCAGAAAACAAAATTGTTTTTCTCGAACAATCCAGAATGCCTACTCATTATTACAATATTTTAGCTGACCTGCCTGTTCCAATGGATCCGCCATTAAACCCTATAACAAAACAACCTGCTACACCGCAAGAACTTTCTGCAATTTTTCCGATGGACTTAATTATGCAGGAAGTTTCTCAAGAAAGATTTATTGAAATTCCTGATGAAGTTAGAGATTTATATCGATTAAGCCGCCCAACACCATTAATCAGAGCAGCAAATTTAGAAAATGAACTTCAAACACCTGCTAAAATTTATTTCAAGTATGAAGGTGCAAATCCAACAGGAAGCCACAAAACAAACACATCATACGCACAGGCATACTACAATAAAAAAGCAGGCATCAAAAAACTTGTAACTGAAACCGGAGCTGGTCAATGGGGAAGTGCACTTGCAATGGCATGCAAACATTTTGGTTTAGAATGTGAAGTGTTCATGGTTAAAGTAAGTTATAATCAAAAACCTTATCGAAAAACTTTTATGAGATTATTTGGTGCCACAGTTCACGCTAGTCCAACTGATTTAACAAATGCTGGAAGAAAAGTTCTTGAAAAAGACCCCAATTCGCCGGGCTCACTTGGCATTGCAATAAGCGAAGCAATTGAAGTTGCTGTTCAAAGAGACGATACAAATTATAGCCTCGGCAGCGTATTAAATCATGTTCTATTGCATCAAACAATTATTGGTGAAGAAGCTCGCCTTCAAATGGAAATGATTGATGAATATCCTGATATTGTAATCGGATGTGTTGGGGGAGGAAGTAATTTTGCAGGAATTGCATTTCCATTTTTGCGTGACAAATTAAATGGTTCGAAAAAGAATCTTGAAGTAATTGCAGTTGAGCCAGCTTCGTGTCCATCTCTCACAAAAGGAAAATATGATTATGACTTTGGCGACGAAGCAGGTTTAACTCCACTTATTAAAATGTATACACTTGGACATGATTTTATTCCTCCTAAAATTCATGCTGGAGGTTTACGATATCATGGAATGGCTCCAACAATTTCACTTCTTTACAACATTGGTGCAATAACAGCAAAAGCTTATGAACAGCAGGAAGTTTTCAGAGCAGCACAACTTTTTGCTCAATGTGAAGGAATTGTTCCAGCTCCGGAAAGTTCTCATGCTGTCAAAGAAGCAATTGAACAGGCACTAAAATGTAAAGAAACTGATGAAGCAAAAACAATTTTATTTAATCTTTCAGGTCACGGATTTTTAGACTTAGGAGCTTATGAACTTTATCTCGATAATCTTCTTGAAAACGGAAACAACAAGTAAGAAGATATAAAAAGAGCTGTCTAAAAAGTAAAACTTCAAAAAAAGATAAAATTGATTATGAATGATTTATACAGTTTTGCTTTTTAGACAGCCTATAAAATTTTTTTCCACTTCTTAATTTGCTTCTCAACTTCTGCAAATGAAGTGCTTCCTGCAGATTTTTTGTTGTTAATACTCGTTCTCGGATTGAAGAGATTATAAATATCGTTTTCAAATTTAGGATGGAATTTTTTATAATCCTTTAATGATAAATGATGCAGCTTAATATTTTCTTCTACACATTTTGAAATAATATTTCCAACAATATGATGTGCTTTTCTGAATGGAACATCTTTCTTTACTAGATAATCAACAAGGTCTGTGGCTAAAGATAAATCCCCTGTCAATTCATCTTCAAATCTGTTCTTATTAAAATTTGTGTGAGAAAGTAATTCCGACATTATGTTCAAACAATCTTTTGTAGTATCTACAGCATTAAAAAGATGAAATTTATCTTCCTGCATATCACGATTATAAGCAAGCGGAAGAGCTTTCATAATTGTTAATAATCCAATTAAAGAACCATAAACTCTTCCAGTTTTTCCGCGGATTAATTCTGCAAAGTCTGGATTTTTTTTCTGCGGCATAAGACTGCTGCCTGTTGCATATTCATCATCAAAAGATGCAAAGGAAAATTCTTGAGAACTCCATAAAATTAATTCTTCACTCAATCTGCTCAGGTGCATCATGATTATTGAACAAGCTGAAATTAATTCGATTAAAGTATCGCGGTCGCTTACAGCATCAATACTATTTTCAATTATTCCATTCATTTTCAAAAGTTTAGAAGAATAATTTCTATCAATATTAATTGATGTTCCTGCAAATGCTGATGCCCCAAGCGGAGATTTATTTACTCTTTTCATTAAATCATTAAGTCTTTCTTTATCCCTCTGAAACATTTCGACATATGCAAGCAGATGATGAGCAAATAAAATTGGTTGAGCTCTCTGAAGATGAGTGTAACCCGGAATAATTGTTGCCTTATGTTCTTCTGCTAATTTCAATAATACTTTCTGAAGAGATAAAATAATTTTCATTAAATCATGAATTTCTTTTCTCATGTATAGTCGTTCATCTAAAGCAATCTGGTCGTTGCGGCTTCTTGCAGTGTGAAGCCGCTTTCCAGTTTCTCCAATTTTTTCAACCAATCTTTCTTCGATTGCTGAATGAATATCTTCTTTTTTCCAATCAAGTTTTAATTTGCCGGTGATAATTTCATTTCTAATTTCTTCAATTGCATTTATGATTTTCTTTTCATCATTCTTTGAAATAATTTTTTGCTTTGAAAGCATTTTAACATGAGCTATACTTCCTTCAATATCTTCACTAAATAATTTTCCATCAATATCAATTGATGAAGAAAATTTTAATGCCGATTCTGCGAGCTGCTTTTTAAATCTACTGTTCCAGATAGCCATTAATCATACCGATAATTTATTTTCTGCTTCTGCTTTTTGCATTACTCTGTTGATAGTTTTGTAAGGCAGTCCATAAATTTTTATAAATCCTTCGGATGCTGAATGGTCAAATTGGTCTTCAACTGTGTAAGTAGCAAGAGCAGGGTCGTAAAGTGAATATGGTGATGTTCTGCCAGAAATTCTGATTGTTCCTTTATAAAGTTTCAGTTTAACAAGTCCAGTTACTTTTTCCTGTGTTTTATCTATAAAAGCCTGAAGAGCTTCTCTCAATGGAGTAAACCAGAGACCATTGTAAATCAAGTTGGAATATTCTTGAGAGATTAAAGTTTTGTAATGCATTACAGATTTTTCAAGTGTAATTCTCTCAAGTTCTTTATGTGCAAAATGAAGAATTGTAGCTGCAGGAGCTTCATAAACTTCTCTTGATTTAATTCCAACTAATCGATTTTCAATCATATCAATTCTTCCAACAGCATTTCTTCCACCAATTTCATTTAATAATTTGACGAGTGAAACGCTGTCCATTTCTTTTCCATTAACACTTTTTGGAATTCCAGCTTCAAATTCAATAGTTACCAATTCGGGTTCATCAGGTGCATTTTCTGGAGAAACTGTATGTAAAAATGCATCTTCTGGTGGTTCAACCATTGGGTCTTCAAGCACACCGCATTCAATTGCTGTTCCCCAGATGTTATCATCAATTGAATATGGATTGCTTTTTGTTGCTGCAACAGGAATCTTGTTTGCAATGGCATAATCAATTTCTTCTTCTCTTGATTTAAATTCCCATGTTCTTAGAGGTGCAATACATTTAATATCTGGGGCAAGAGCACCAACAGAAACTTCAAAACGAACTTGGTCGTTCCCTTTGCCTGTACATCCATGCGCAACCATAGAAGCATTTTCTTTCTTTGCAATTTCGACAAGAGCTTTTGCAAGAAGAGGTCTGCCAAGTGATGTAGCCATTGGGTAAGCTCCTTCGTAAAGAGCTCCAGCTTTTAATGCTGGGAAAGCATATTCTTCAATAAATTCTTTTGTTAAATCTTCAATGTATACTTTAGAAGCTCCTGACTTGAGAGCTTTTTCTTCAAGACCTTCTAATTCTTTTGATTGGCCAAGGTTGCCAGTAAATGTGATTATCTCAGCATCATAATTTTTTTTAAGCCAGTGAACCATTACAGAAGTATCAAGTCCACCTGAATAAGCTACAACTATTTTTTGCTTGCTCATATTACTTTATCCCTAATATTATTTTTAATTGTTCAATTACTTTTTTAATGTTCTTAATAGTTTTAGGAACTACAATTATTGTATCATCGCCTGCGATTGTGCCAAGAATTTCTGGTTCATTTTGTTTATCGATATAGACTGCAACACCTTGTGCTCTTCCTAAAAAAGTTTTAACAAGAACAACACATTCATTAGATTCAATAGAAATTATTTCTTCTGCTATTCTGGATTTAAGAGCTCCATCACCGCCTTCGCTGCCAAGTTTATAAACAAGTCCTTCAGAAGTAGGAACTCTAACAACACCAAGGTCAGTTAAATCCCGCGATAATGTTGCCTGTGTTACTTTGATTCCTTTCTGTCTAAGAATTTTTACAAGCTGAGTTTGATTATAAATATTCTGTGAAGAAATCAAGGATTTAATTAATGCATGTCGTTTTTGAATATCTTCAAGCTTTCTGCTCATAAATCACCTTTTATTTGATTTTAATCTGATACAATCTCGGTTCCTACACCTTCTTTTGTAAATATTTCAAGCAGAAGGGCATGCTGAATTCTTCCATCAATTATGTGAACTTTCTGGACGCCAGCATCAAGAGCAGACAAAGCAGAATTTACTTTTGGAATCATGCCGCCTGTAATTGTTCCATCATTAATGAATTTTTCTGCATCACTTTTTGTAAGATGAGAAATTAATTGATTGCCAGCTTTAACTCCTTCAATGTCTGTCATATAAACAAGTTTTGTTGCATTGAGTGCACCAGCAATGTTACCTGCTGCAATATCAGCATTAACATTATAAATTGTTCCTTCTTCATCCACACCAATTGGAGCAATTACAGGAAGGTATCCATCTTTCAATAAATTTCTAATAAATGTTTCGTTGACATTTGTAATTTCTCCGACCAAACCTAAATCTTCTTTGTTATATTTTTTTACATTAACAAGACTTGCATCAATTCCGCTAATTCCAACTGCTCTTCCGCCGTAAATATTAATTCTTCTTACAATATCTTTATTAATTAATCCAGCAAGAACCATTTGAACAACATCGCGGGTTTGTTCATCTGTATAACGCTGTCCATTTACAAATGTGGTTTTTAGGTTTAACTTTTCTGATAATGAAGTAATTTCTTTTCCTCCACCATGAACTACAACTACATTAATTCCAATTTTTCTCAAAAGTGTAACATCCTGAGCAACCATTTGTTTTAATGATTCATCGTGCATTACTGCTCCGCCATACTTAATTACAAAGACAGCATTTTCAAATTGCTGAATGTATGGCAATGCTTCTACGAGTACATCTTCTTTTCTGTAATTAGGCTGAGTCAAGTTCTGTAACTCCCATTAATTTTTACATACTCTTCAGAAAAATCACAGGTCCAGCAAGTAGCTTTGCCGCTGCCAATGTTTAATCTTAACAACAAATTTATTTCCTTTGGTTTTAGAGTTTTGTTTGCTTCTTTTGCTGGAAGTGCAACATGATAATTTTGCAGCAAGATTGGGACATCATTAATTATTATTTCAAATTTTGCCGGGTCAAAGTCTACACCCGAATAACCTACGGCAGCAATAATTCTTCCCCAGTTTGCATCTTCTCCATGAATAGCAGTTTTAACAAGAGGTGAAAGAGCAACAGTCTTTGCAGCTTTAAGAGCTTCATCATCGTTTTTTGCACCTTCAACATTTATCTCTACTAATTTTGTTGCACCTTCTCCATCTTTTACTATATCGATTGATAATTTTTTCAAAACTTCATAAAGATTATCATAAAAAATTTTATATGCTTCTGATTCTGCAATTATTGGATTTATTCCTGACATTCCATTTGCGAGTGCAATCACCATATCATTTGTACTTGTGTCTCCATCAACTACAATTCTATTGAATGTCTTATCTGTTATATCTTTCAGCATATTTTGAAAAACATTCTTTTCAATTGCAGCATCGGTTGTAATAAAAGCAAGCATTGTTGCCATGTTCGGATGAATCATTCCCGAACCTTTTGCAATTCCGCCAATCGTAACTGTTTTGTCATTTATTTCAAAACTCCTTGAAGCTGTTTTGATAAAAGTATCTGTTGTTAAAATTGCTTCTGCAGATGAATTATTATCGTCGTCACTAAGGTGATGTACAATTTTTTTAATTCCAACAGAAATTTTTTCCATTGGAAGAGGTTCACCAATAACTCCAGTTGATGAAACAAAAACTTCTTCGGGACGAATATTTAATTCTCTTGCAGTTAATTCAGCCATCATAACAGCATCATTATAACCTCTTTCACCAGTGCATGCATTTGCATTGCCGCTGTTTATTATAATTGCTCGGAATTTATCATTTTCATAAAGATGTTTTTTAGAAAGCAAAACTGGAGCTGCCTGAACTTTATTCTGAGTAAAAACACCTGCGGCAATAGCAGGAACATCTGATACAATAAGAGCCAAATCTTTTTTGAATCTCTTAACTCCGCAATGAATTCCTGCAGCTTTATATCCTTTTGGTGCAGTAATTCCAGTTTTCATTTCGACTGCAACTTCATATTCTTGTTCCATTTCAATAATCCTGTTTCTTGTGGTAAATCAAATAAAATATTCATGTTTTGAAGTGCCTGACCCGCGGCACCTTTTATTAAGTTATCTATTGCAGAAAAGACTGTTATAGAATTGTTCTCGTTAATTACAAATCCAATATCACAAAAGTTTGTGTATGCAACATCTTTCATTTCAGGAATTGAATTTTCTAAAAATCTAATGAATGGTTTTGATAAATATGCTGATAAGTATGCTTCTTTAATAATTTTTTCATCAACACCATTTTTCAATTGTGCATTAATTGTAGTATAAATTCCTCGTGTAGCAGGAAGCAGATGAGGCACAAAAGAAAAATTCACTGATTTATTACCAAAAGTTTCAAGATAATATTTTATTTCTGGAATATGCTGATGATTACCAACTTTGTATGCTCTCACATTCTCGTTAACTTCGCTAAATATCATGTTTTGAACTGCTGATTTACCCGCACCCGAAGTTCCGCTGTAAGAAACAATACTAACAAAAGAACTATCTATCAAATCATTTTTAAGTAATGGAAGAAGGGCAAGCAAAATACTTGTTGGATAACATCCTGGATTAGAAACAATTTTTGCATTTGAGATTTCAGCCTCGTTCCATTCACTTAAACCATAGACAGCTTTATCAAGAAGTTCCAGTGCTTTATGCTCATGTTTATAATATTTTTTATAATCATCAATATTTTTCAATCTAAAATCACCACCAATATCAATTACTTTCACATTTTTGTTGTATGCTGCTCTTACAAATTCAAAAGCTTGTCCTGATGGAAGAGCAACAAAAATCAAATCAAGCTCGCCGAGTAACTCTTCAGAAAAATTTTCAATCTGAAGGGAAATTAAATTTCTCAACGAAGTATGAACTTCATCAATTCGCAAGCCTGCCGTAGATTGACCAAATAATTTTTTTATCTCAGCTTCCGGATGATTCAAAAGCAGTTTAATTAACTCAACTCCAGAATATCCAGCCGCACCGACTATTCCAACTTTTATCATCTGATAATTTCCAAATTTTACAGTTATAATTATACACAATTATGCATAATTATGCAAATAAATTTATGCCTTATTTCTGTTGTAAGATAACTTTTTGCAAATCGTAATATTTCTGTAATAATCCAAAAAATGTCGCAAGGAGATTTGAAAATTTTTATAATTAAAAAATTACTATGAATAGTTGTGATTTAATTCAAATTAAACTCAACGAATAAACAATATTTACGATGATATTTCAGGTTAATTTATAAATTGATTATTTTATAAAAGAAATTTCATGAGTAATTATGCACATTCAAAAAATTTACAGTTTATTAGCAATTTTTATCTTCTTTATTAATTGCCAAATAAAATCCCAAAATACCGAACTATATTTTTCTCACATTACCGTTGAAGACGGTATTTCTACAAATGGTATTACAGCAGTATTTCAGGACAGCAGAGGCTTCATGTGGTTTGGCACATATAATGGATTAAACCGATACGACGGATATAACGTTAAAACATTTCTTCCCGAGTCTGATAATCCTGCAAGCATTTCAAATCACTCAATAACTTCAATTGTAGAAGACAAAGAAGGAAACCTATGGATTGCAACAATAGACGGCTTGAATAAATTTAACAGAAAAACAGAAGAGTTCACTGTTTACAAAAACAATCCCGATAATCCAAACAGCATCAGCCATAATAATATTATCACTCTCTACGTTGATAAAAACGGAACGCTATGGGCAGGCACACTTAACGGATTAAACAAATACAATAAAGAAAAAGATAATTTTACAGTTATAAAAAAAGTAAGCGACAGATTAAATCCCGATTCTCTAAACAGCGTTGTTTGTATTGAAGAAGACAATAAAGGCAATCTATGGCTTGGAACATGGAATGGATTAACATGCATGACAAAAGATGGAATGGTAATTAAACAAATTTTTGCACAGCCGCCTAATTACAAAAATTTTGATTATAGAATTGTATCTTCCCTGCTCATTGATAATAAAAATAATTTATGGATTGGCTTGTCAAACAAGGGGATTGCAAAATATGATTTGCGAACAGGAAATATGAAATTTTATAAATCCACAAAAAACAATTCATCAACACTTTCTGATGACCATGTAAATGTAATTTTTAAAGATAAAGATAACAATATATGGATTGGAACCGAGAATGGATTAAATAAATATTTATCATCAAAAGATAATTTTATTAGAATTCTGCATGACCCAAACAAAACTTTTTCTATTATTGACAATAATATTCTTTCAATAACACAAGATAACACAGGAATTTTATGGATTGGAACTGGCGGAGGCATAAGCAAAACATTTTTCCCAAAAAATAATTTTCATTTTATAAATAAAAATATCAGTAACAGGTTAACAGCTATATTCATTAAAAATGATAACATCTGGCTTGGGTCTCTCGATGGTTTATTCAAAATAGAAAATTCGCATATTACTCATTATGAAAGCAATTCAAAAATTAAAAACAGTTTAAGTGATAATTATATAATGTCTGTTTATGAAGATAGTGAAGGGTTAATCTGGATTGGAACAAATTCCAGCGGACTTAATAGATATGACCCCAAAACAGGAAATTTCAAATTATACACTTATGATATTAATGACAATACATCAATAAGCAACAACGGTATTACTTCAATTTGCGAAGACTCACATGGAAATTTATGGTTTTCAACCTGGTGGGGATTAAATAAGTTCGATAAAAAGACAGAAAAATTTTACAGATATTTTCACGATAAAAATAATCCAAACACCTTGCCTCATGATTTAGTGTGGGTTGTTTATGAAGATTCAAGGGGAATGATTTGGGTAGGAACTGACGGCGGCGGTGCTGGTATGCTTAATCCAAAGACAAATATATTTACAAATTTTACAAGGTCATCTCAGGAATCATTAAGAATAAGCGAAAACAGAGTATTTGCAATTTATGAATCAAACGATGGAGTTATTTGGTTCGGAACAAGTGATGGATTAAGCTGTTACGATTATAAAACTAATAAAACAAAAATTTACAGAACAAAAGATGGATTACCGGGAAACATTATCAATGGAATCATTGAAGATAACAATGGAAATCTCTGGGTTACTTCAGATAAAGGTCTGACAAAATTTGATAGAAAGAGAGAAACTTTTTACAACTACACCATAAGAAATGGATTGCCTGCCGTTGGATTTGCTCAAAACTTTACTGCAAAATCTAAAAATGGAAATCTGTATTTTGCTTGCGGTGGCGGTCTTTTGTATTTCAATCCAGACAGCATTAAAGAACAATATCTCACTGCATCTGTAGTTTTCACTGATTTAAAAGTATTTAACGAATCAGTGCCAATTAGAAAAAATAATTCATTCCTAAAAGAATCAATAACAGAAGCAAAAAGCATAACAATACCACATGGAAAAGATGTCATTACAATTGAATTTGCTTTGTTGGATTTTTACAATGTTAAAAAGAATCATTACTCATATAAACTCGAAGGCTTTGATATAAACTGGAATAATGTAGGAAACAGAAACTCTGCAACATATACAAATTTGCCGCCTGGAGATTATAAGTTCATTGTAAAAGCATTTAATACTGATGGTATTCGGAATGAAAGACAAGCATCACTAAGAATTACTATTTTGCCGGCATTTTACCAAACAGCATGGTTCAAATCGTTATCGGCAGCAGTTTTAATTTTGATAGTAGTTCTTTATATAAATTTTAGAACAAGAGCAATTCGCAAGCAAAATAGAATTCTTGAAGAAAAAATTTCAGAGCGAACAAAAGACTTAAATGATACAATCAAAAAACTAAATATCGAAATAGAAGAAAGAATTAAAGCAGAAGAAAAAGTAAAAACATCACTTCAGGAGAAAGAAATATTACTTAAAGAAATTCATCATCGTGTTAAAAATAATCTGCAGGTGGTTTCAAGTTTATTATTCCTTCAATCAATTAATTTGAAAGATGAAAATGTAATTAATGCATTTAAAGAAAGTCGGGATAGAATCAAATGCATGGCATTAATTCATGAAAAATTATACAAGTCAGAAAATCTATCGAGAATAAGCTTTGAAGATTATATTAAGAGTCTGGTTGATGAATTAAAAAAATCATTTGTCAGCAAAGACAGAAAGATTGATATAATCATAGAAGCAAAAGAAATCAACTTAAGTCTTGATACAGCACTCTCATGTGGTTTAATTATTAATGAGCTCGTTACAAATTCATTTAAGTATGCATTCCCGGATTCATTTGCTAAGGAAAATTATGAATTAAAAATAGAGATAAAAGTCAGCCGCATTGATTCAAATAAATACTTAATGATTGTAAGAGATAATGGAATTGGTCTTCCAAAAGATTTCAAAATTGAAAATTCAGATTCATTAGGAATGAAATTGATTAATTCAATTACAAATCAGCTAAATGGAAATATTGAAATAAATTCAGAAAATGGAACGGAATTTAAAATTGTAATAGAGGACTTAAAATAAAATATGCAAAAACCAAAAATTCTTATTGTAGAAGACGAAGCAATTGTTGCTCTAGAAATTCAATACAGATTAACAACAATGAATTATGAAGTTGTCGGCACAGCATCTACAGGTGAAAAGGCTTTAGCGCTTGCAGAAGAAACCAAACCAGATTTAGTTCTAATGGATTTAGGATTAAAAGGAAAGATTAATGGACTCGATACCGCACGAGAATTAAAAAATAAATTTTCAATTCAATCAATTTTTATTACTGCATTTTCTGATGATTCTACTTTGAAAGAAATTCAGAAAAATGGATTTGAAATACTTCAAAAACCTTTTACACCAGAAGAATTACAGAACATTATTGAAGCTGCTCTAAGTAAAATAAGCAGATAATTTATGATGCAGTTGAAGCTTAAAAACTGGAAAAGACTTTCTTTAATTACATGTAATTTTTACAAGAAATGAATGTTAAACTCATAAACCGACAAATATCATTTGCTTTCTTTTATTCCTTTCTTATATTCCAGTGTGAATTAAAAGAGTTTTTTAAAATTTTTCTTTTGGTTCAATATTTGTAAACTAAGAAAAAGTTTTTTAGAAAATTGTCTATCTGGAAAATTTTACCTATTAAAAATTTGGTGAAATAGTGGGACAGCAGCAATTATTATTAATATTACTCGGGATAGTGATTGTTGGGATTGCAATCTTTATGGGAGTAAATTTATTCAGGGCAAATGCAATCGAGGCAAAAAGAAATAATGTTACAAATGAACTTGTGAATTTAGCAGCAATGGCACAAAAATATTACTTAAGTCCAAAAGCTCTTGGTGGCGGCGGAAGATCCTTTTTAGGTTGGGATATTCCAGCAGAGCTAAGAACAACAGCGAATGGGAGTTATAAAAGGGAAAGTGTAAGTGACGACAGCGTAGTAATTATTGGCACAGGAAATGAAGTTGTCACAAGTAATGATTCTATCAAAGTGAAAATAACAGTCAGCCCAACAATTTATAAAGTTACAGTTATTAATTAATGTTCTTTGGAAAATTGTACCTAAATTTATTCTGATTCCCAATGACGTAGAAGATTGTTCAAAATGACAGAATAAAAGAGGTATCATTTTGATGGAACCCGCCAAGGCGGGTGACCGAAGAATCTCAAAAAAGTTAATAATAATAATGATAAAATGAAAATTTTATAGAATTTCCTCATTTAATTAACAAATTAATAACAAATTAAAAGGAGTAAATTATGGGTCAACAACAATTATTACTAATCGTTCTTGGCGTAATTATCGTTGGCATTGCTGTAGTAGTAGGAATTAATGTATTTACAGCAAGCAGTACACAAGCAAATAGAGATGCTGTTATAGCAGACTTAACTAATTTAGCATCATTAGCACAACAATACTACAGAAAACCAACAGCATTGGGCGGTGGTGGAAACTCTTTTACTGGATGGACAATCCCAGCTCAACTCGATACCACAGGTAACGGAACATATTCTGCAACTGTAACTGCTCAATCAGTAACTCTTGTAGGAACTGGTAATGAAACTGGTAATGACGGTTCTACTCCTGTTAAAGTTACAATGGTAGTGGGTCCTACAAAAATTACATCAACTACCATTGATAACTAAAATTACAAGGCTGCCTTCAAGGGCAGCCTTTTTTATTTATTCCACAAAGAAAATTCTATTCTACAATATTCCTCACTTACTAAATTTATGGCTTAATTATTGTTCAAAACTAACGATTATATAATAAATTTTTATCTAATTCATTTTATTTATATTTTTTTTAATTTAACAATGCACTAACAAATTTTGATTATTATAAGGATTACTTATGATTGAAGTAAGATTTAATGCAATAAAACCGAGTGGTCAAACAATTACAGGGATACTTAACGAACCAACTTTCAGCGAAGCTAAAAAGAAAATTCACAAGTTAGCTCAAAAAAATAATTTAAAAATTCATTCCATTCAGAAGAAAAGTACATATATCTATAAAATTCGACGCGGCAATGAAAAACCAATTGTCGGCGAACAAAGAGCATTCAGTAAAGAAGAAGTTGTAAATGCCCTTCGAAAACTTGGTTATGAAGTAATTTCTGTCAATAAAAAATATTTTGAGTTCAACTTCAAACCGCCGCAGCAGGATATTGTTTCTTATGTAAAAATTAGTGCTGAACTGCTTGAACAAAAACTTCCCTACAGCGAAATTCTTACATTGCTTATAAATGATATTCAAAACAAAACTTTGAGAGAAACATTAAGACAAATTAACAACGAACTCAAAAAAGGTGCTGACAGCGAAGCTACATTTCTTCGATATCAATCTGTATTTGGAAAATTTACTGCATACATGCTTGGTCTTGCATCCAAAAGCGGCAATATGGCAGAAATTTATAAAGCAACTGCAAAATTTCTTGAACGTCAACAAGAATTTAAAAAGAATTTAAGAAGTGCTTTAATTACGCCATTAGTTACTTTGTTTGTATTGTTTCTTGCTGTAATATTTTATGTTGGATATATCTTTCCTGAAACAGCAAAATTATTTATCAAATTTAAAATCGATTTGCCTCCTCTTACTGCAGCTACATTAAAAATTAGTGATTTCTTAATTGGAAATATTCTTTGGGTGTCACTTGCAATAATTCTTCCTCCAATATTTTTAATTCAATTTGCTAAAACAAAAAAAGGAAGATTGATAGTTGACAGATTGATGTATAAAATTCCAATCATCGGAAATCTTATTCACAAAACAAATATCGAAGTTTTCTGCCGTGTATTTTATACACTTTATACTGGTTCAGCTGAAAGCATTGAGCCTATTCGAATTGCAGCCGAAGCAACCGGCAATAGTTATTTTGAAAGTCAAATTAAGAATGTTGCTATCCCGTTAATGATTAAAAAAGGAATTGGAATTACAGATGCTTTTCAGGCAAGCGGTGTATTTACAGATACAGCTTTATCAAGATTTCATTCAGGCGAAGAAACAGGAACAATTAAAAATACAGCTCTTCAACTTGCAAATTATTATGAAAGTGAAACTGTATTCAGATTAAAAAATGTTATTGAAATGGTTCAGCTTGCAATAGCAATGATTATTATGATTGTTATGATAGCATTAACATTAATTTCAGCAGAAACTGCAACAATAAGTCCAAAATCACCATTAGCACAGTAACAGCAGATGAACAGCAATGAATAAAATTAAATCAAGGGGAGTGAAGCTATGCTTGATACACAATTAGAAATGGCGGATAAAATTGGTTACCTTTTACTAAAAAAAGGAATAATAGATTCAAAAATTTTGGAGCAGGCATTAAAAGTAAAAGAAGCAGACCAGGCAAATAAAAAACGAAATCTTGCTCAAATACTTGTTGAAGAATTTGGTTTTGAACACGATGTAATATTTCGTGAAGTTGCAATTCTTTATGCTTTCAAAGAATTAAATATTCGACCTGAAGATTTGCCTGAGGAACGAATCAATGAAATAAAAAATTTAATTAATCGTCAGCCTCAAGAAGTAAAACAAATGCTTCTTGAACACCGCATAATTCCTTTCAAATATGATGATAAAGTAAAAGACAAGTTAATTCTTGCTGCTGTTGACCCAACAGACAGAGCAATTGCAAAAGTGGCTTATGCATTAAATGCAAAAAAATATGAAATAAACTACCTGCGCAAAAAAGATTATGATAAACTCATAAACATGATAATTGCTTCTGAGAATGTTTATTTAAAAATGATTGAAGAAGCTGGTGAAGAACTTCATGTTGTTCAAGAAGAAACTATTGATGAAGAAGAGTTAGATGCTGAAATAAATAAAAGTGCTTTAATTAATTTAATTGAAGCTGCACTGGTAGAAGCTGTGCGCAAAGGTGTAAGTGATATTCATATCATCCCTAAAGGTGCAATGAAAACTGAAATTCATTTTAGAATTGATGGCAAATTACAATTATGGCATGTGCAGGAAAATACAATGCCCGAAGCTGTAATGGCGGTTGTCAAAGACCGCTCAAAAGGTCTCGATAGATTTGAAAGAGAAAAAGCTCAGGATGGTTTTATTCAAAGAGAAATTGATGGACATATAATTCGTTTCAGAGTTTCAGTTTTACCTATGGTTGGAACTGAATTAAAAAATAAATTCGAAAGTATTGTAATAAGAGTTCTTGATGACAGAAAAGTAATAAAAGATTTGAACAAACTTGGATTGACTGGTTATGCTCATCAAGCATTTGTAAAAGCAATAAATCAGCCGCAAGGAATGGTAATTCTAACCGGTCCAACAGGAAGTGGAAAATCAACTACATTAATTGCTGCTTTGTATCAAGTTATTCATCCATCTAAAAATGTTTTAACAATTGAAGACCCAGTTGAATATGTAATTGAAGGAGCCCGTCAGCTTAAAATTGGCCACAAAATGAACTTCGAACAGGCAATAAGAGCAATCTTACGTCACGATCCTGACATAGTTCTTGTTGGCGAAATGCGCGATAAAGAAACTGCTGAAACTGCTATTAAACTTGCAAATACAGGTCACTTAACTTTTTCAACACTTCACACAAATGATGCACCAAGTGCTGTGGCTCGTTTATTCAAAATGGGTATTGAACCATTCCTGATTGCTTATGCAATAAATATTATTGTAGCTCAAAGATTAATTCGAAAATTATGCGAACACTGCAAAAGAAAAGTTACAAATCTGGAAGAACATATTTTATCTGCTGGACTCAAATTAGAAGACTGGCTTGGTTACGATATTTATGAAGCTGTTGGCTGCGATAAATGCAATAACACCGGTTACAAAGGAAGAATGGCAATACACGAGGCTCTCTATTTTACAAAAGAAATTAGAAGAATAATTGTTCGTTCTGGCAATGAAGTAGATGAAGAAGCTATTCGTGAGCAGGCAAGAAGAGATGGAACAATCAGCTTAAGAGAATCAGGATTTGAAAAAGTAAAAATGGGATTAACCTCAATTCAAGAAGTAATTGCTGCTACAATGGAAGATTAATTCAATAAAAACTTGATAAAAATTCTCGATAATAAAATGTCATAGCAAAATTTAATGGCATTAATGTTTTTAATACAAATAAATTTATTTCTTTGATTTTAAAATCAATTAAACTATGTTAAATAAAAAAATTAAACCAATTAGAAATATTGCATTCAAAATAAAATATGATAGAAGAAGCAAAACAAATACTAACTAACTTTGCAAATAAAATTCCTCAAACTGTTTTTGGTCCGGAACGAGTAAAATATATTGCAGATAATATTGACCAGCTTACCGACAACGAAAAACTTTTAATAATCCAATTTGCAAATCACATATTAAGTTTAATGATAGAACGACAGGCATCGGATGTTGAGATTGGTGGATTCGGCACACAAGGTTATGTCTGGTTTCGAATTTATGGAAAGAAGGAACGGGTTAAAGATTTACCCACAATGAATACTGATGAGGCTGCTGTATTGATAATTTCTCTTCTTAATAAAAATCAAAGAAATTTTTTGCTTGAACAAAGAAATTTGGATTTCAGCTATTCATTTTTCTATCCTAAACAAAATACAAATGTTCGATTCCGTGCTGATGCATATTTCGACCTTGATACATTAGCTCTAAACATGAGAGCTATTCAGGCAAAAATTCGTCCCCTTGAATCACTTGAATTCCATCCTCTGGCAATTAAGACAATGAGCCATAACTACATAAAATTTGGTTTGTCACTCGTAACTGGAATTACAGGTTCAGGTAAATCAACCACACTTGATGCAATCATTGATTATCACAATCAGTTCGACCCATGTCATATTGTTATAATTGCTTCTCCAGTTGAATATGTTCATACATCTAAAGTTTCCATAATAAAACACAGAGAAGTTGGAAGAGATGTTTTATCTTTCAAAGATGGAGTAATTCAATCACTAAGACAGGATCCCGATATAATTGTAATTGGCGAAATGAGAGACCCAGACACAATAATGGCAGCTTTAGAGGTAACTGATACAGGTCATAAGGTATTTTCTACATTGCATACTTCATCTGCAGTTGAATCTATTGACCGCATTATTGCAGAAGTTCATCCAGTTGAACAGGAAAGAGTAAGAAACCGATTAGCTGATGTTTTAATTTCTGTAGTATCTCAAAAATTAGTCCCAAGCCTCGATGGTAAGCGAGTTCTTGCAAAAGAAGTTCTAATAGTAACTCCAAGTGTTAGAGCAGCAATAAAAAACAACAATACAAGCGAAATTTATATGATGATTAATCAAGGCGGTCCACAAGGTATGATTACAATGGAACAGGATTTGCTGCGCCTTTATACTGAAAAGAAAATATCAAAGGAAAATGCTATTGCTTATGCAAATAATAAAACCCGTATTATGCAACTATTAAAAGCTGTGTAGTATGAAACAAATTGTCTGCATATATAATGAAGGCAACGATGTAAAACTTGCAGTCATGTCAAAAAACAACGAGACTGTATCAGTAAATCGTGTTGCTTCAATTACAATGTCGACAGCTTTGCAAACTTCCTCAAGACAGGAATCACTTACAGAACTTGAGTCTATCGATTCCTCAAGTGAAATTTCTTTTGATAGTATTGAAAAAATTGATTTGGGAAAAGAAGAATCTGTTGATACTTCAGATATTGGACAGATACAAGCTGCATTATCAGGATTAAATTTAAAATCACTTCATTTTATTCCAATTGTAAGTGAGCCTGTTGTAAGTTATCATTTTTATGAAGGTCCAAGAGAAGAGAACAGAAAAAAATTACTTCAATCAATAATTGCAGACATTGAAAACACAAAAGGAATTGTAGTTCCTCCCGATATGATTGATGTAATAGAGTTTAGTGAAAAAGCAATGCTGAGTGTATTCATTGAAGGAGATATTGCTGGAGCTACCATTGTTAATCAACTTGCAAGTTATAATAAAAAGCGTTATTACAAAATTCCTACAATCAAACCTGCAGAATTATCCTTAGCTTATTTTGTTGGTAAATCTCATAAATTCTTTCCGGAAGATTACACATTAATCATTCATATTGGAAAAGAATACAGCAAGCTGATTTTTTTAGAAGGACAAAAATTAAAACACATTGGTGCAACTTTAGATATTGGAACTAAAAATCTCCATACTTATGATGTTTACTTTTCTAAAATACTTCTCGAAATGGAAAATGGAGGAATACCAAAGTTAGACAATATAATTCTTTGTGGAGAAGACCGTTCAGAAAATTTAATTCTTTCTTTCTACGGGACATTTCCAGAAGCAAATGTCTTCGAACTAAAATTTGAAAACTTGGATACATCATCATTAACCGAAGATGAAATTAAAAATCTTGCTCTCTATGCAATTCCGATTTCTGTAGGAGTAGAATATTTTGATGAGCTCGATAAAATTTATACTGGCATAAACTTCCTTCCGAGATATATTCAAGAAAATCAGAAATTTTTGCAATTTGGATGGCACAGCTATGCAATGCTTCCTTTATTATTTGGTGCCACATTTTTCTTTACATTCAAAATTTTATCAAGTTATGAACAAATAAAAGAACTTGATTTAGAAATAGAAAGATTGACTCAAAGACAAATTCAGAATCAGGCACTTGTGCAGGAAATTACTCCTCTTGACAACAGAATTAATAACTTTGATGCTACTCAAGCAATTCTTGATTCTGCATCTGCTGGTGCAGGAATCTGGAATAAAAATATCACAAAGATTTCAGATTTTATTGAAAGAAGAAGAAATTTCTGGTTAAGCAGATTGGAAACTGTTTCGCCTTCAGAAATTAGAATCAGCGGATATTCTTTATCGAGAGGTGTGCTTACAGAATTTGCAGAGAGTATGCCTTCTGCTGTAATCAAAAATATCAATTATGAATCCATAAGAGAAAAAAGTGCTTTCTCTTATATAATTAATTTCAAACTGCAGGCAGATACTTTAAAAACAAAATGAACAGCAAAGTAAAAAATACTGTCATCATTTCTGCTATACTTGTTGCCATTATTCTAATCGGCGGGCTATTCAATTATGTTTACTTGAAAGGAAAAATTAAAGACCGTGAAAAAAAGATAAAAGAATTAACGCTCTACCAGCTCGATACCGAAGCATTAACACAACAATTAAATTTTTTGAGAAAACGAGTTGCTCAGCTTGATTCAATTCTTGCCAATAGACAATACAACGTCCCATACAATCTTTCTCAATCGAGTTTTTATGATTTTATTAATCAAGTTACTTATTCATTTTCACCATATTCTTATGTCAATATCGAATTCGACCAAACCGAACAGGGAAACCCATTAAGCATTTATCGTTATACATTAAGTGGAACAGCTGAATTTAATGATTTGAATCATCTGATTTATGCTATCGAAGAAAGCAAAATGCTCAAGAAAATTTCTAATGTTGAAATGACAAACAATGTTAAAGTTGATGAAGATGGAATGCCGCACTATCTGGTTACATTCAAATTCAAAGTCGCTGTTTACTTTTCAAACGACGATAGATTTTATGTTAAAAATTTTGTAGAAAACAGATTAGAACCAAATCCTGTTTATGATATTTTCTATCCATTAATTAGAAATGAAATTCCTCCAAACAAAGAAGGATTGCTTGATGTTCAAAATGCAAAACTGCTTGCATTAATTCCTGATGGCGCATTCTTAGCAGATGCAAGTGGAAATACATTCCTGCTCTGGGAAGGCGATAAAGTATATCTTGGTTATTTGACAAATATTAATTACGATAAAAATGAAGTAAGTTTTGTTCTGAACAAAGGTGGAATAATCGAAACTGTAACACTAAAACTCGACAAAGAAATTAAGAAGAGTAAATAAAATGAAAAAGCTAATTTTTCTTTTGCTAATAATTCAAATGAGCAGAGTTGATGCTCAAATTGATTTGCAGGAAAAACTTAAGGGATATGTTAATCCTGAAGAACTTGTTACTCTTTCTGAAAACATTCCATTTAATCAAGCAATTGAAGTGCTTAGTGCAGTAAGTCAGAAAATCACAGGTAAAAAAATTGTATCAACTGTAAATATAACATCGCCAATTGGAGTTGAATTAAACAAAATTCAATATAAAAAAGCTCTTTTCATAATTGTCCAATATAATAATTTAACTTTGGAAGAAACTGAATCCACAATAATTGTTAAGAAAAAAGAAGAAGCTAAAGCTCAACTTGCAAAAGATGTTTATGCCTCTGTTGATGAACGAGAAGTTCGAATATCAGCATTATTGTTTGAGGCTAATGTTGCTGAAATGAGAGAACGCGGAATAAACTGGGAATTTTTACTCTCAAGAAGCGGATTATCAATCGGCGGAAAACTTGTTACTGTGCAGGAACAAATACAACAACAAAGCGGAACTACAACTCAAATTCAACAAAAGCCTCCAGAATTCAGTGTTAATACAGAATCAAAATTCACTATGGGAAAATTTGAAGGCGATGCTACTTCGCTGTTTAGATTTTTTGAAACAGAAAATCTGGGCAAAATTATTTCAAGACCTACAATCAGCACAGTAAATGGAGTTAAAGGCAGAACTCAAGTTGGTTCAGATATTTCAATAAAAGAGAGAGATTTTGCCGGTAACTTAATAGACAGATTTTATTCTACAGGAACAATCATTGAAGTTACACCTTACATTTACAATGAAGATGGAATTGATTATGTCTACATGAAATTGAAAGTTGAAAGAAGTTCTGCAAATCCCGGAACCATAACAACAGAAATTAGAAAAACTGCTGCAGAAACAAATGTATTGCTGCTCGATGGTGAAGAAACTGCAATTGGTGGATTATTCGTTAATGAGGAAACTATGGACAGACGCGGTGTTCCAATCTTAAAAGATTTGCCTTGGTGGTTTTTAGGTTTAAGATATCTTTTTGGTTATGACCAAAAAACTGTTACAACAAAAGAAATAATTATCTTGATTAAAGCAGAAATTCTGCCGCCGCTTAAAGAAAGAATATCTACAAAGAAAGAAGAAGGCATATTAAAACAAGAACTAAAGAAAAATATCGAATCAATGGATAAATACAAAAAGGAAACTGAAATTAAAAAAGAAGACGAAAAGTAATTACTAATTGATTTTTTATTCTTACGAATAAAGCTGTCATAATTTATGATTTTAAGTTATCATGAAACTGAATACAAAACTGATATTATTTTCATTTATAATTGTTGTTATAACTTCTGCAGCTTCTGCTGTAATTTATTATTCACTTACTGACAGCCTTCTTACAAGATATCAATCACAATCAATTTTAAATTCCACAAACGACTTTATTTTTGTTTTCGAAACATCACTTCAACAAGTCGAATATGACATAAAAAAAATTTCTCCATCATCAAAAAATCTTAGCAGTATAAACTTAGATTCAACCAGCATCGATTTTCTTTTTACCTTAGAAAAGGATTCTTTAATTAATATTAATCAGTTCAAAAAAAATAAAAATGCAAAACTGAACTTAGCTTCGAGGTCAATCAAAAAATTTTTTGATGATAATCCCAATATTGTCCTAAGCTTTACAAGGATTGATAATAATATAATTTATTACGGAAAAATTTTGGATTCAGATTTTCTAAGTAAAATTTCAGAAAAAATTAGAGCTGATATTGCATTAATTATTGATAATCAACTCTACGAAATTTCTCATCCAGATAAAAATCAAAAATTTATACCTGCATTAAATCATTCCATTCAGAATTTAAAATTCAAAAACAATTACGATATTTTTAATGATGAAATTGATAATGCCGATTTCAAAGCTTCGCTCTATACACCAAGACAAATTCTAACTCCAGCAGGCAAATTCAATTTTTTAATATTCACATCATTTGAAGAAGCAGCAGACTTCAGAAATACATTAAGAAATGTGGTTATTTTAATTGTTGCTGCAGGAAGTGCTCTCACATTTATTTTTGTTCTTTTATTTACTTATAAATTTAGAAAACAGCTTACATTATTAAGCGAAGCTACTGAAATTACAACTAAAGGAAATCTTGAACATCGTGTTACCATAATTTCAAAAGATGAGATTGGAAAGCTTGGCGAAGCATTTAATAAAATGCTCGATGTAATTAAAAAGAAAGAAGATATTGAAAAAGAATACACTGAGTTCATAAAACTTATTAATCAAAATCCAACACTAAAGCAAGTATCCGAAGCAGCTCTTTCAAAAATTATAAAAGCAACTGGATGTTCATTTGGAGTGCTATATGTTCTGGAAAATAAAAATCTAAGATTGACTTCGTCTTACGGAATAAATCGAGAATTGATTAACACAAATTTCACATCAGATTTGTATTCAAATGTAATAGATAAAAAGGAAAGCATTGAATTTACTTTTGAGAGCAACTTTCCTGAAATTAAAACTGGTCTTGCATCAATCAAATTAAAATATCTATTAATTTATCCAATCTTATATAATAAAGAACCAATTGCAATACTCGAACTTGCATCCGAAAACATTCCACAAAATGGAGTAAAAAACTATCTTGATAATATTCAGGAACATCTGGCAATTGGTTTGATTAATGCTGTCTCGCTTGAGCAACTTGAAAATTACATTACAGAACTAAAAAGATTAAATGAAGAATATCAAAAGCAGAATAAACAAATAATTCAGCAGAATGAACAGCTAAAAGAACTTCATAATCAACTTAGAGAAAAAGCCGAAGAACTTGAAAAACAAAAACAAAAAGCGATTGAATTGACAAAAGTTAAATCGCAATTTCTCGCAAGCATGTCGCACGAATTGAGAACACCATTGATTTCGATTCTTGGTTTAACCGAACTTTTGTTAAAAGATTCTTCTGCTAATCCAAAGTTTAATGAAAAGCTGAACATTGTCCATCGCAACGGAAAAAAATTATTGAGATTGATAACAAACATACTTGAATTCTCAAGACTTGAATCCGGTAAAATCGAAATCAAAAAAGAAAAATTTTTGTTGAGCGAATTACTTGAAGAATTAAGGCAAAATTTTGGAAGTGCAGCAGAAGAAAAAAAATTGAAATTCATCATTGAAACACCCAAAAGAAAAAATATCCTTTTGGACACAGACAAAAATAAATTAGACCACATACTTTCAAATCTTTTGATGAATGCAATTAAATTCACAGATAAAGGAGAAGTAAAATTATTAATAGAACTGAATGACAACAATTCAATTAAATTTTCGGTCATGGATACTGGAATTGGTATTCCAGAAGAAAAACAAGAATTAATTTTTTCAGAGTTCAAACAAATAGAAACCAACAGCTCAAAACATTTTGGCGGTGCTGGACTTGGACTTGCAATTTGCAAAAGATATGCTGAATTGCTTGGAAGCAGATTATCACTCGAAAGTCAAATTAACAAAGGAACAAAATTTTCTTTTACGCTAAATGATGCAATAGTAGAAATCATAGAAACTAATGGTGATAGTTTCTTAAAAGTAAAGGATGATGATGAGAACAAAAAATTTTCTGCCTTAATAATTGGCAGCAGCGAAAATGCAAATAAACTTGTTAAAGATTATTTGGCAACATACAATTATAAAATTAAAATCTGCGAAAGCGCAAAACAAAGTCTTGATTTAATTAATAAACAAAAATTCAATTCAATAATTATCAATTCTCATTTGAATGATTGCAGCATTTGGCAATTAATTTCAGATATTAGAAAAAATCCTGCTGCACTGGATATACCTATTATCATTTATAATGTTATTGAAAATGAAAAAGTAGGCTGGGCACCGAATGTATTTGATTTTTTAATTAAACCCGTAACAGAAAATATTTTCAAAAATTTAATTAAACAGATTAATTCATTCACATACGAAAGCATAGAAAAAATTATTTATGCCGGCTATAGAAAAGAAGAATATGAAATTATTAAAAACAATGTTTCTGACATTGAATTTGATTACAGAAACTCGCTTGAATCTACCATGGCATTAATTGACTACAGCAAAGTGCAGTTATTCTTAATTGATGTTGAATCATTCAAATCAGATGCACTTTTATTCAGTTCATTATTAAGGCAGAATAAATTCACAAAAAATACATTTGTAGTTTTTCTTCTCCCACAAATTTTTTCTGATAATGAATGTTCAGATTTAACTAACACTTTCAATGCGATAACCTTGAGAGAAAAAAATCATCCTCTTGATATTCTAAAATTCATTAAAGACAGATTGAAGATTGATGACAGCGAAGCAAATAAAAGACTTAATCTAATGATTGAATCTTCACCCAGAAAACCAGAAATAATTCATGATTATTTAAAACCAACAATTATGATTGTTGATGATGATGAAGATACATTATTTACTATTGGAGAATTTTTGAAAGAATTAAACTGCAGTCCAGTGTATGCTCATAATGGAATGGAATGCTTATTAATGCTAAATCATATTTTGCCAGATTTAATATTTCTTGATATAATGATGCCAACTATGGATGGATTTGAAACTATAAAAAGAATTCGTTCAAGCAGCAGAACAGCCAAAATTCCTGTAATTGCTCTTACAGCTTATGCAATGCTCGAAAACAAAGAAGTAATTGAAAAAAATGGCTTTAATGATTTAGTTACAAAACCAGTAGATTCAGCAACAATATCTTCAAAGATTAATAATCATCTCAAAATAAAAGTCTTTTAGCATCATGAAAAAAATTTTGGTTATTGATGATTATCCAGATAATGTATTTTTAATTCAGGATAGACTTGAACAGGAAGGCTTTGAAGTAATAAAAGCATATGATGGACACATGGGAATTCAAAAAGCAATTGAAGAAAAACCAGATTTAATTCTTCTCGACATAATGATGCCTGGAATTTCCGGTTACGATGTTTGCAGAACACTTACATCTCGTGAAGATACAAAACAAATTCCGATAATTCTTTTAACAGCACTTACAGAAGCAGAAAATCTTAAAGAAGGATTGCAAGCAGGTGCATTTGACTACATCAAAAAACCTTTCAATAAAACAGAATTAATTGCAAGAATTAAATCTGCATTACGTTTCAGTGAGACAAATAAATTCTTAATTGAAATAGAAAAAATAAAAACATTTGCTGCTACTGTAACAACAGCCAATCATGAAATCAAACAGCCGCTTACTTTGATTAATCTTTCAACAGCTGCAATTAGAAGAGAACTTTCAAAAGAAAATTTTTCGAAAGATATAGTTTTGAAAAGAATAGAGTTTATTGAAAAAGCTGCGAATGATATAGTAAAAGTTCTTGAAAAACTTGGTTCAATTAAAAAGCCGGTTTTAACACCTTATGTTAACGATCTTAATCTTATTGACCTTGAATCAGAAAAGAATAACGAAGCCGGCAGTAACTGAATTAAAACAATTACTTGTTTACTAATCTCATCAGTTTTTCTTTATCAATCTTTCCTAATTCAGTTCTTGGAATTTCATTCACAAAATAGAATTGCTTGGGGATTTTATAGGAGGCGATGTGGCTGCTTAATTTTATTCTAATTTCTTGCAGATTAATTTCTTTTTTCAAAACTACAACTGCCGAAATTGACTGCCCCCATTGTTTATCTTTTTCAGGAAAGACATAAATATCTTCAACTTCTTCAAGCTGTTTTAATGCATTTTCTACTTCCCTTATACTTACATTTTCGCCTCCAGTGATAATGATATCTTCTCTACGAGATTCAACATATAAAAAACCATCATTATCAATCCAGCCGTAATCGCCTGTTAAAAAATATTCATCAATATATTTTCTTTGATTTTCTGAATTGAGATATTCTTTGAATAGTGTTTTACTTTTTATTGCAATCTCTCCTTTTTCGAATGCATTTAAAAATTCACCTTTACTTCCAACAATTTTGACATCTACATTTTTGAGAGGCTTTCCTGCAGAATCTGGTTTTAATAAATAATTTTTGTTATCTAATGCTGTAATCATTGAACATGTTTCAGTTGAGCCGTAAACTTTAATAATATTCCATCCTTCTTTGATTGCATTATCGCACAATGAAATATCAAGCGGTCCGCCGCCAAGAAAAACATATTTTATTTTTTTCTTTGGTTTGAATTTTTCTTCTGTCAATCTGTAAAGAGTTGTAGAGACAAATGAAATGTGTGTTGGTTCAAACTTATTAATTGCTGTTTTAATGTCATCATATTTCAGTGAATCAGAAATTGCTATTTTACTTCCTGAAATCAATGAGCGGGAAAATATCATAAAGCCGCCAATATGATAAAAAGGAAGTGATGCAAGCCAGATATCATCTTGAGTTAATTCTATAAATTCATTCAGTGCAGATGTGCTTTCATAAATGCTTTCAAAAGTATGAACTGCTGCTTTCGATTTTCCAGTGCTGCCCGATGTAAACATTATGATTGCATCGCGGGAAATATCAAAATTTTCAATGAAATAATTTTTGTAATCCTTGCTTGATTGACTCAATTTTGATAACGGAAAAATCTTAAATGAAATTTCTTTTTTGAAATCATAAAGTTTATCATCTATAATAAGAACGGAAATACCTGTGTTTTCTATCTGCTGCATTAATTCATTTTCTGTTAATCTTGTATTTAATGGAACAGCAGCCGCACCACAAAACCAGATTGCATTAATCAAATACAAATATTCTTTTGAATGATTTAAAAGAATTCCAATTCTATCGCCTCTCTTAACTCCATAATCACATAATTGACAGAAGAATTGAAATGATTTTTCAAAATATTGCTTATAACTAATTTTTTCTGATGAAGTTATTATTGCCAAAGACTCGGGAAATGATTTGCTCTGTTCAACAAGCCAGTGTTCTTTATTTGAAATTGTAATCATAACTTTAAATCATATTTGGGAGGAAAATTTTCTAATTCGAAATTTATTTTGCCATTGTTTACATCATAATAATCATAACAAATGTCTCGTTCAAAAAAATCTGATGTATCCAGTCCGTGTGCAAATGAATGTGAAGAGCATGATGCTATAAAAACCAATGCACTTTTTCCAACAGCACTTTCAAAAGATGATGAGATAATTACATACTTATTCTTTGCTTCAGCATAATTTATTAATTCTACTGAATCAAACAGACTGCCGTATATCATTGGTTTAACCACAACAAAATCAATTTGACTACTTTCAATAATTTTTTTTGCATCGTCAAAATTTTTTAGTGATTCATCAAGTGCGATTTTTAATTTAGGTTTTTCTGCTAATTCTAAATTACACATTAAGCCAGAGCATGGTTCTTCAATAAATTCTATTTCGAATTTTTCTAACTCTTTAAGATAATTTCTAGCTCTTTCATAATCCCATTTTCCGTTAACATCAAGTCGCTTTTTAATTTTATTTCCAAACATATTTTGAATCTTTTCTAACAATGCCAAATCATCTTCAAAATTTTCTCTTCCAATCTTTATCTTAAAAGTTCTATAACCTTGAAAATATTTTTTTTGAATCTCATTCATTATCAACTCTGGCTCTGAAATATCCAGCACCGCATTAACGCTGATTTCATTTTTTAAATTTTTATTCAATAGAAAATTATTTTGTTGAGATTTTCTGAGAAATAAAAAATTCAGAAGTATTTGTTCAAAAGCAAATCTCAATGAATTTAAGCTTGATAAGTTTTTTATTTGCTTCCTCGCATCATTAAGATTATTACTTAAAGCAACTTCATTCTGTGAAATTAATTTTAATTCTTCTTCTAATTCATTTAGAGATTCTTTGCTGAAATTTGGTAGAGGCGATGCCTCACCGTAAGTAACATTGTTTTGTTCATCTACTGCTTTTATGATAAATCCTTCTCGTTTAGAAAATGAGTCAAATGAATTTCTAAATACTTTTTTTAGCGGAAGTGAAAAGAAAGAATATTTAATTTCTTTTAATATCATAAAAGAATACCAGCTGCAAAGAGTAATCCATAAATTGCAGAAAGCTTTGCAGTAAGTTCGAGAGTTTTATTTAATTCTCTTCCTTTAAGTGTGTAAATCATTTTTATCAATTTAATTGCAATTGGCAAAGAAAGAATTGGCAGGAAAACAAAGAAACTTTTTTTGAATGTAAAATAAACAACAAATAAAATTAAATATGATACTATCATAAAGAATACATATTGAAGTCGTGAAAATTTTTCTCCAAACACTACAGCAAGAGTATTTTTACCGCTGAGTTTATCTTCGTCTCTGTCGCGGTAATTATTTACAACAAGAATGTTGGTAATTAAAGCACCAACTGGAACAGAAGCCCAAAAAATCATTGGTGTAATTTCTTTTGCCTGAACATAGTAAGTTCCAATTGTTCCAGCGAAACCAAAAAACAGAAATACTGCAATATCTCCAAGTGCATGATATGCAAGCGGAAATGGACCTGCTGTATATGCTACTGCAGTAATAATTGAAAGAACTCCAATTAGAAAAATTACCCATCCACCGATATAAACAAGATAAAGACCAAGCAAAAAGCTCAAGCTGAATACTACTATAATTCCAATTTTCATTTCATTAACAGAAATTAATCCAGATGCAACTGCTCTTTGAGGTCCTGTTCTTTCTCTTTTATCAGTTCCATGAAGGTAATCAAAAAGGTCGTTAACAAAATTAGCTCCTATTTGAAACAATAGTGAACAAAGCAAAGCTGTTAACGAAGCAATGAAATTAAATTTGTTATAATGAATTGCAATAGAAGAACCAACTACAACAGGCACAACAGCTGCAGGTAATGTTTTGGGTCGTGCAGCTAAAATCCAGCTATTAATTTTTTTCGTAAATGTAATTGAAACTGAATTCATAAAATTTATGGCACTCTTGGAAATTTTGAAAAGTCCGGTTTTCTTTTTTCGAGATATGCATTCTTTCCTTCTTGAGCTTCTTCTGTCATATAATAAAGCAAAGTAGCATTTCCAGCAAGTTCTTGAATTCCAGCCTGTCCATCAAGTTCTGCATTAAAAGCTGATTTTAAAAGTCGAATTGCAAGCGGGCTTTTTTCAAGAATTTCTTTTGCCCATTTGATTCCTTCTTCTTCAAGTTGTTCTAAGGGAACAACTTTATTGACAAGTCCCATTTCAAGTGCTTCCTGTGCATTATATTGACGACATAAGTACCAGATTTCACGAGCTTTTTTCTGTCCAACTATTCTTGCAAGATAACTTGCACCAAAACCGCCGTCAAAACTTCCTACTTTCGGTCCTGTTTGCCCAAAGATTGCGTTATCTGCAGCAATTGTTAAATCACAAACTACATGCAATACATGACCGCCGCCAATTGCATATCCGGCAACAAGAGCAATCACTGGTTTTGGTATACTTCTTATTTGCTTTTGAACATCAAGAATATTTAATCTTGGAACACCATCTTTTCCTACATAACCTTTATCGCCGCGAATTGATTGGTCGCCACCAGAACAAAATGCATATTTTCCATCTTTTGATGGTCCTTTTCCTGTTAATAAAATTACTCCAATGTTCGTATCTTCTCGTGCATCGTTAAATGCATCGTATAATTCAGAAACTGTTTCTGGACGAAATGCATTTCTTTTTTCCGGTCGATTTATTGTTATCTTGGCTATTCCATCCATCTTCTCATAAATTATGTCCTGATAATCTTTTGCTTTTATCCAGTTATAACTCATAATGATTCCCTTTCAAATTATTTAAGAAGTTCAAAACAAATTTAACAAAAACATCGGGCTTTTCTAAGTGAACATTATGCCCACAATTTTCTGCTATTTGATGTTCTGCCATTGGAAATTTTGTTTTCATTTTTTTTGCAATTAATGTATATTTTTCGTCAAGACTGCCAGTAATCAAAAGCACAGGAAATTTCAGCAGGTTCAATTTATCCCAGTAATTTGGCATTAAACCTGTGCTGAAACCAAGCAAGGAATTAGATAATCCTATAACACTGTTTTGAAATTTTTTGTTCTTTATTGAATCATAATTTGAAATTTTCTTTTGAGATTCGAATAGAGGAAGATTCATCCAGTAATCAACAAAGTTTTTTATTCCTTCATTTCGAATTTTTTCTGCCAGAATAAAATCAGAAATTACTCTTTCCTTCTTTTCTGCGAAATCTTCTATTCCAGCTGTAGTGCTTTCAAATATTGCAGCAATTATTTTTTCGGGATAATGCAAAGAATATGATAGTGCAGCTCTTCCTCCCATTGAATAACCACAAATTATAAGTTTATCAATTTTCAGATTATCAAAAATGCTGTTGAGCTGATTAATAATTGCAGTGCAGGTATAATAACACGAATCATCAGGAGATTCAGTTAATCCGTGTCCAATTAAATCTATTGCGATGGGGAAATACTTATCTGGAAGTTTATTAAACATAAAAAACCAATCTTCGGCACAACCTGTAAAGCCATGTAAAAATACAATTGGGATTTTCTCTTCACATTTTTTGCTTTCATCAATAAGAATGTTAAATTCAATTTGATTTACTTTTATCTTCATCTAATTGGATATTAATTGCTGTAGTTATTTCTTTCCAGATTTTTTCACGAATTAATTTCGATTTCTTTGAATCAGTTTTTATTTCAAGAACTGCGAGTTTTTTACTATTGAACGACAACAATAGTTTCTTTTTTAAGTCGGCAATATTTTCTATTAAGAAATATTTTCCATTGTATGCTTCTACAAATTTTGAAAAATCAATATTCAGCGGTGTAACAAAATTTTGGATATAAGTTTTTCCAAATCTTGAAATTGGGAGCGACTCAAAAATGCCGCCGCCGTTATTGTTAATTAAAATTACTGTCAATGGAATTTTGAATTTAACTGCATTATGAAGACCATTCATATCATGATAGAAAGCTAAATCACCTGTTATTAAAATTGTCGGCTCCTTTGATATTGCTGCTATTCCAAGAGCTGTTGAATTTATTCCATCAATTCCGCTTGCACCGCGATTGCAAAAAATATTTATATGCTTTTGATTTGAAGAAACAAAAAAATCTGCATCACGAATTGGAAGACTATTTGAAATCATCACATTGCATTTTGAAGGAAGAGCTTCAAAAACTTCATAAAGAATTTTTCCTTCAAAATTAATTTCTTCTTCCTCGAGCATCTTTCGCTTAATTTCTTCTGCAATTTGATTTAATCGAATTATATTTTCAAACCATTCTTTGTTTCTCTCTAATTGTGAAGTATTAATCTTATCTAAAACAAGTTCACAAAATTCTGTTGGATTAATTTTCAAAACTGTTTTTGCAGTTAAAGATGGGTCATTCCTATCACCAAATTCATTAATCAAAATTTTTTCTGCTTTAGAATTTTTGTAATAATTCAAAATAACATTTGAAGTAGGTGAACCTCCAAATTGCAGAATGATTTCGGGGTCATACCTTTGCAAAAAATATTCTGACCTTACAAGTGATGTAAAATTTTCAACAATATTTTTCTTTGAATGTTTTCCCTGTCTTATACCAGAAGAAATATCGGCAAAAACTGGATATCTTAATTTTTCAGATAAAGTCATACACAACTTTGCAAATTTTTCGTCATAGCTGTTATATCCAACAATAATTAATCCTTTTTTATGATTAATTATTTTTTTAATTGTATCAACAATTAAATTCTTTTTTCTTTTTATTCTTAAATCCACAGGACTTATAGAATTATAAATTTTATCAAGAAATTTTATATCTACCTTTTCTGTGTAAGTATCTGGTTCAAATGGTTTTTCAAAAGGGAAATTTAGATGAACAGGACCAGGATTTTCTATCAATGCAGTTTTTAATGCTTCATCTGTTTTTTTAATCAAGCTTTTTAATTTTTCGTAATTTATTTCTGGCAAGCCTGCATCTGCAAAATATCTTATGTGATTTGCAAATATGTTCTCTTGATTTATAGTTTGATTTGCTCCTGTATTTCTGAGATATGGCGGTCTATCTGCAGTACAAATAATTAAAGGAACTCTTTGATAATATGCTTCAATTATTGCAGGATAAAGTTCTGCTACTGCGGTTCCGGAGGTTGTTAATACTGCAACAGGAGTTTTAGATTTTTTAGCCAGACCAAGTGCATAAAAAGCAGAGGAACGCTCGTCAACAATTTGATATACTTTTATGTTCTCATTCTGATTAAATGCTAATGTTAATGGTGTGCTTCTTGAACCTGGGGAAATACAAACATATCTTACTCCATAATCTACAAGTCTGTTGACAAATAAATCACACCATATTGTATTTCTGTTAATTGATATTTTCATTTTTTAATCTCTCTAAAAAGTGAAAGCATTGGTTTTAATTTAAGCTCTGTTTCTTCGAATTCACTTTTTATTTCAGAACCTTCTACTATGCCGCAGCCTGCAAATGCATATAAAAAAGAATTTTTGTAAAGAGCAGATCTAATTCCAATAGCAAACTCACCATTTCCTTCCAGATTAAACCAGCCAAGAATACCTGCATATAAACCTCTATCGAAATTTTCCAATTTTTCTATTTGTTTCAAAGCTTTTTCTTTTGGCAAACCACAAATTGCTGGTGTTGGGTAAATACTTTTTATAAGTGAAATAATAGAAGCATCTTTTCGAACTTTTGCATTAATTTGAGTCCAGAGATGCTGAATATTTTTTAACTTTTTGATTTTTGTCTTACTATAATTTACACTTTCAGATAATGCTGATAAATTTTCAACAATAAATTTAAGAACGGCATCATGCTCGTGAATATTTTTACTATCGCTTAATAATTTATTTTCGAGAATATAATCTTCTACTTCATTGATTCCTCTTTTAATTGAACCAGCAAGTGCATCTGTTTCAAATTTATTTTGTGAAATTCTTCCAAGCAATTCAGGTGTTGCACCAAAAAAAACAGAAGTATTGTTTCTCCAGGCAAATACATAGCATTCAGGAAAATCAGTTTTAAGTTTTTTGATAATTTCAATTAAGTTAATCTCTTCATTGATGCTAACTTTTTTGATTCTTGCAAGAACAACTTTTTCTAAGTCGCCTGATTTTATATCATTTAATGCCGTTGATACCATAATATTCCAGTCATCAATATCTGTATTATCAATTTTATCATTTTCTTTATTATCAAATTTTGCAGAGCAATTCAAAATATTTTTTAATTTCTCTTCAAGAACTTTTTCTGTTTGTTCATTCAAAAAATCATTCACAAAATTGAAAGCAAAGTAATATTTGTTTTTGTATTTAATAAAAGATATTTCTGGAACAAACCAAATTTCGGATGGATAATCGCTCCAGAGATTTGTTTTTTCTTGAACGGGAAATTTTATTCCGCCGACAAACAAAGGATAAAAACTAAAATCAGATTCCTCAAGGTTATGAATATGTTTTAGCTGATTAATTTTTTTATATGAATTTTCATTAATTGAAAAAATATTTCCAAAGGAAAAGAATGAATAATCTCTTTCAGGAAAATCCCAAAGAAAAAATTGTTTTTGATTTAAGAGGGAATTGAAATATTCTTCATAAATTATTTCATCGATTTCTTGTATGTAGGTATACAATAAATTGGGATTCTTGTGTTTAATATTTTTTTGTAATTTAAGTATGTATGTTGAGAAATTTTTATTATTTACTATCAAGATTAATTCATTATTATATTTATTTGAATAAATTGCAGGTGCAAAATAATAAAAAGCATTGAAACAGCTTTTGAAAATGAATTTAATTTTATATGTTTAGAATCCGAAGCGCAATTTAATAGTTCTTTGATTATAAAGATTTAATTAAGAGGGCTGGGGAAACGAAAATAAGTTATTAACAAGGAAGGAGAAAATGAAAATGCAAACAGAAAAAGGGGAAGCCGCACTCCAACTTATGGAGAAAGTTACAAAAGCAGGTGACAAATTCAGAAGGCTGCAAGCCAAATACATGTTCGAACAAAAACTTACAGCTCCTCAATTTGGAGTTTTGGAAATACTCTATAGAAATGGTCCTATGCCGCTTAAGAGAATTAGTGAGGAAATGCTTGTTACAGGTGCAAATATTACATGCGTTGTTGATAATCTCGAAAAAGAAGGACTTGTTAAAAGAGTTCATTCAAAGGAAGACAGAAGAGTAATTCTTGGCGAATTAACTCCAGCAGGAAAAGAAAAGCTTGACAGGATTATGCCGCAATACATAGAAAAAGTTGCTGCCGTTACTTCATCTTTAACAGAAAGTGAACAGAAACAACTAATTGAATTGCTTGAAAAATTAGCTTTCTAAACGGAATGAGAGAGAAATCCATTCATCCATTTGCATTTTTTCAAGCAGCTTAAATCCAAGTGAATTATATTTTTTAGCAATTTCTTCTTCGTCAGAAATTAAGAGACCGGAAAGAATCAAAATTCCGGTCTTTTTTATTTTACTTTTTATCTCATCTGCTATTTCAATCAGAACATTTTTGTTAATGTTTGCAGTTATAATATCAAAATCTTTTTCTGAAATTTGATGTATCTCTGCAAGTCGTATTTCAACTTTATTTTCAACATTATTCATTTTAACATTTTCATTGCCATTTAAGTAACACCATTCATCATTATCAATTCCAAGTGCTTTTTCCGCACCAAGAAATACAGAAGTAATTGCAAGGATTCCAGTTCCAGTTCCTATATCTAAAACTATATTTCCCTGCTTAACATACTTTTCTAAAAATCTCAAAACCATTTTTGTAGTTTGATGTTCTCCTGTTCCAAAGGACATTTTAGGGTCTATCGTTATAACTAATTGTCCAGCTTTCTGATGATATTCTTTGAATGAAGGTTTAATAACAATTTTATCTGTAACTTCAATTACTTTTACATTTTTTTCATACTCTTCATTCCAGTTTCTGTCTTCAAGTTCTTCTTCAATCAAATTATAAGATTCTATGAAATTATTTTTTTCTGCTTCATCAAGAATTCTTTTTATATCATCTGCCGAAATATTTTTTGATTCATCTGCAAAAACTATAAGTTCATTTTCTGTTTCATTAATTCCATCTAAATTTAACTGCCATAACAATCCGCTTATAATCTCATTATTTTGAGGAATTGTTCTTATAATAAATTGCTTAAACTTCTTCATTTAGTTCACCTAATTGTTATAAATAATTTCACAAATTTTGTCTTGAAAATCTCTTGCTTTATTTGGTGCAGTTACAAAATTCTGCATCAAAATAGAAAATGCAATCAAATGATTTTTATGATTAAACATGTAACCTGCAAGATTACTTATTCCGCTTAATGTCCCTGTTTTTGCTCTTACTTTTCTGTAAACAACAGAATTATGCATTCTGTTTTTTAGTGTTCCATCATAACCTGAAATTGGAAATGTGTTGTAAAGTTTTACAAACAAATTTTCTTTTTCATAATAAAAATATTTTAGTATGGAAGTTATAAGTTCGGCGGAAACAAGATTGTAAAAAGAGAGTCCTGAGCCATCAACAATTTTGAATTTTTGAGAATTAAAACCTGACAAAGTAATTAAACTATCTATTAAAAGAATTCCATTTTTTGTTGTAGCAGGTTTGCCAAAATATTTATGTGCAAGTGCGCGTAAAATTAATTCTGCCCCTAAATTATAACTTGTTTTGTTTGTATAAATCAATACAGTATCGATATCTCTTTCAAATGAAAAAATTTCTTTTGCATCATCGGGAGTAATTTTAAACTCTACGTTACCGCTGAAACTAATTCCATTTTCATTGAGCTTTTCAGCAAACAGTTTCAAAAAAAATTTTGAAGGATTTGCAACGCTGAAACTTAATGTATCTTGTTTCGAATTATTTGAGAAATTTCCAGTTACTATAATTTTTTCATTATCATTCAATCTGCTTCGTGTTATAATAAAATCAGAAGTATCAAAACTTGTAGTTGATGAAGTATTAACTACTTCGAAATAATTTGTTTTTGGAATAATTTCTATTTGAACTGGTTCTCCGACATTCAAAGGTTTATAAACAACTTTGAAAGAATTTCTGTTAATCGAAAGCGGTGTTATGTATGCAGCAAATGGATAAGGGTCATCATCCCACATCCAGCCTTCGCCCCAGAACAAAGAATCAGTCATTGAAATATCACCATAAAGATTTCCTGAAATTTTTTTAATGCCAAATTTTTTGATTTCCTTCGTTAAAGAATCTAAATCATTTAATGAAAACAGCGGGTCGCAGCCTCCAAGAACAAATAAATTTCCTTTACAAACAGAATCTTCAATTTCACCATCATAATAAATTTTTGTTTTAAATTTGTAATCATCTAAAAATAAAAGTGCAGTTCCTGTTGTTAATATTTTTTGAAGTGATGCAGGCCGTAAAAGAAGCTTTTCATTTTTTGAATAAAGCTTTTTGTTTTCTGTTAAATCATAAATATCAACTGCTGCAATTGTTGAAGTAAAAAATTCATCAGCAAACAAACTGTCAAGTGATTTTGAAAGATTAACTGATTGTGCAAAAAGGAAGTTTTGTTCAGCTGATGTGAATACAAGCAAATATAGAAGTAAAAATTTTTTGTTCATTTATGAAAAGTATTCTCTTTCTCTAAACTCAACACCAAGTTCTTCTGTAACAAATTTTTTTGCAGCTAATGAATCAACTTCGCTTAGCCCGACTATTGTCATGATAACGCGAGAATATTTTTTTGCTTTTTTAGCAAAGTCAACCATCTCGGCATGCATTGATGGGTCAACTCGCATCAATTTTCCGTACTGAATCGGGTCAACAGAATTTAAGCTTATTGATACAACATCAATTAAGCCTTCAAGTTCTGGTGTAATATCCCTTTTGTTAATGTAATTTCCATGGCCATCAGTATTTAATCTTGTTACTCCGCCATTATCTTTAACATACTTTGCAATTTTTTTAACAACATCCCATCTGATTGTAGGTTCTCCATAACCACAAAAAACTATTTCTTTGTATTTCTTCGGGTCGCCAATCTCTTTTATATAAGCTTCTGCATCCGGTTCTTCTGATTTCTTCATTTTTAAGTTGTAGCCATTTATAACTGCATCCCCTTTTCTATCGCAAAAGACACAATCAGCATTACATCTGTTAGTAACATTTATGTAAAGAGAATTTCCAATTTTATATGTTATGCTCAATTTTGGTTTTTTCCCAATCCCAAATAATTTATAAACATTGTAGGATGTTGTTCTTGCAACATCTTCAACTGTAAGATTTTGAATTTCTGCGATTTTTTCTGCTATCAAACGAATATAAGCAGGTTCATTTCTCATTCCTCTGTGTGGAACTGGAGTCATAAATGGTGAATCGGTCTCAAGAAGCATATTCTCAATGGAAATACTGGAAACTACTTTTCTTAAATTTTCTGCTTTGTTAAATGTAATATTTCCTGTAAAGGAAATGAAATTATGCATTTCAATTAATTCTTTAGCATTAGATATTGAACCTGCGAAACAATGATATTGAGCTCTTAATCCAGAATCTTTATACTTGCGGGCAATTTGCATTATGTCATCATTAGCTTCTCTGTTATGAATTATAACAGGCAATTTCAATTTTAATGCAAGTTGAATCTGGTCTTCAAATGCTTTTATTTGAATATCACGCGGAGAAAAATCATAATAATAATCTAATCCAATTTCTCCAATTGCAACTACCTTTTTATTCTTTGCAAGTTCCTCAAGTTTATTAACAATACTATCATTCCATTCTTTGCTATCGTGCGGATGTACACCTACAGCTGCATAAACGTTATCATATTTTTCTGAAAGTTCAATTGCCTGTTGAGATGAGACTAAATCTGTTGCAGGAACTATTATTGAGTTAACTTCAGATTCTTTTGCTCTTTGAATTATCTGCTCAACTTCACCATTGAAATTAGGATAAAACAGATGAGCATGTGTATCTATAAACATATATTTTTTTACTTGTTAGTTTTTGAGTAAATGCTGCTTAATTATTTATTAATAAAACAATTTAATAGAAATTTTCATTCAACTTCGAAAAATTAATATACTTCACCGATTACAATTCCTGTTTCATTCAAATTTTTGCTGAGCTTTAAAACTTTATCTACATCATTTTTATTTACAATTGCCACCAATCCAATTCCAAGATTAAAAACTTCTCTCATTTCATTATCATCAATTTCTCCAGTTTTTTGAATCAATTGAAATATTGCAGGGATTTCCCATGAATGCCAATCAATTTTCATTTTTAAATTTTCTGGGATAACTCTTTTTGTGTTGCCGATAATTCCACCGCCTGTGATATGCGAGAATGCTTTTATTGAAATATTTTCTTTCAATAAATTAATTAGAGAAAGATAAGATTTATGAATTCTTAATAGTTCTTCTCCGAGTGTTCGATTTAATTCATCTACAAAATCGCTCAGCTTGAATTTGCTTAGTAAAACTTTTCTTGCAAGAGAATAACCATTTGTATGCAATCCATTTGAAGGAAATCCAATTAATACATCTCCTTTTTCTACATTTTTGCCGTCAATTATTTTATCTTGCTCTACAATACCCACGATTGTGCCAGCAACATCGTATTCATCTTCTGCATAAATGCCCGGCATTTCTGCTGTTTCGCCTCCAATCAATGCAACATTATTTTCTTTGCAGGCAATAGAAAATCCTTTAATAATTTGTTCGGCTTTTTCAGGTATTAATTTCCCAAAAGCAATATAATCCATGAAATACTGTGGTTCTGCTCCACAAACTGAAATATCATTGACACAGTGGTTTACTAAATCCTGTCCAATTGTGTCGTGTTTATTCAACATCATAGCAATTTTAATTTTTGTTCCAACACCATCAACACTTGAAACAAGAACAGGATTCTTCCATTTTCTCAAATCAATCTTATAAAATGCTCCAAAGTGTCCAATGCCGTGCAAAACATTTTGATTAAATGTAGATTTAGCGAGCAACTTTATTCTATCGACAGTATCTTCACCAGCTTGAATATTTACACCTGCATCTTTGTAATTTATTCCCACAGAATCCTCTAAATTTTTACAGCAAATATAAGAAAATATTAATGCTGAATTATAAATTAACTTCGGTAATTAAATTATTACAAAATTTAAATTCAGCATTTTACCAGATTAAGATTTTTGATGATATGTGAAAATCCATTGTCTTTAATTTGAAACTTTAAGTCAATTCATGTTGTCTTATGCGACGCTTTTGAGAGTAAATCATCTAATCTGAAAAATTCTCAAAATTTTGATATTTTTGAAGCCACGATTAGGATGGATAAGTGTATGCAGGATTATCAATTAAAAGACAGGGAAAAGGCAATACTTAGATTTGTAATTCATCAATTTATTTTAACAGCAAGTCCCGTAGGCTCGAGAAATATTTCAAAGAAATATAACATTGGTCTATCCCCTGCTTCAATTAGAAATATTATGGCAGATTTAGAAGAACTGGGGTATTTAGACCATCCTCATACTTCTGCAGGAAGAGTTCCTACGGACAAAGGTTATCGTGTTTATGTGGATTCATTAATGGATCCACCAACACTTGATTCACAAGCAAAACATATTATCGATGTTAATTTAAGTCAGGCGCCAAGCGAAACTGATGAACTGCTTAAGATAACAACAAACATTTTGAGCGATTTAACAAATCAGCTCGCAATGGTAACTTATCCAAAATTCGAGCAGGCAGTACTTGAAAAAATTCAGATTGTTCAGCTATCTTCTACAAGAATTCTTGTTGTTGTAACTGTAAAATCAGGTTTGATAAGAACTATTACACTTGAAATTGATGCAGAAGTAAAAGAAGATCAGCTTGCTGTTGTTCAACATCTTTTGAATGAAAAATTAGCCGGATTAAAATTTTTTGAAATTAGAAATACAATCAGCGAAAGAATTAAAGATTTTGATAAAGAATCATACAAACCTATAATCAGAGTTTTTCTTGATTCTGTTGACAGAATTTTTACAGATAGTCCAAGTGATAAAGTTGTTGTAGCAGGTGCAAAAAATATTCTTAAACAACCAGAGTTTGCAGATCACGAACAATTTCAAAGCATTATTGAACTAATTGAAAATAAAGATATCATCATTCATATACTTGACAAAAAACATCCATCAAAAAACAATGATGTACTTGTAACAATTGGAGAAGAAAACAAAGACGAAAAGTTTTCTGAATACAGCATGATTACAAAAGAGTATAAGATTGGAGATTTGCAGGGAACAGTTGGAATTATGGGACCAAAGAGAATGGATTATTCAAAAATTATTGCTGCTGTTGTTTATGTTGCTCAACAGCTTTCCGAAGAATTAACTAAACAAAGATAATATGAGGAAAAAGAAAAAGATTATGGAAGATAATAAAATTCAAGAACAGAATAATCAGGCAGAATTACCAAACGAACAGAAAGAAAGTCAACAAAACGGAACTGAAACTCAGGATACTCTTAAACAAGAAGAGGAATCTGCTGTTCAATTTGATTTGCTTGAAAAACAAATAAAAGAATTAGAAGAAAAAATTTCTGAACTCGAAAAAAATAACAGTGAATTAAAAGATGCATTTTTAAGAAAGGCAGCAGAATTTGAAAACTATAAAAGAAGAACTGAAAACGACCAGCTTAATATAATTAAATATGCTGCCGAACCTTTTATAAAAAGTATTCTTACTGTCTACGACGACCTCGAAAGGTCTTTAACTCATGTTAATGGTGACAATAATTTTGAATCGCTGAAAAAAGGTCTTGAACTAATTTATGATAAGTTTACAAAAATTCTTAATTCACATGGAATTAAGAAAATTGATGCAGTAGGTCAACCTTTTGATGTAGAACTTCATGAAGCTTTGATGCAAAGACCAGCTGAAGGCATTCCGCCTCATACAGTTCTTGAAGTTTTAGAACATGGTTATATTTATAAAGACAAAGTTATTCGTCATGCAAAAGTAATTGTAAGTTCAGAAACAACATCTGAAGATAATCAACCAGATTCTCAAAACAATAATTAAGGATAGAAATTATGGCTAAGAGAGATTATTACGAAGTTTTAGGTGTAAGCAGAGACGCAACAGAAGAAGAAATAAGAAAAGCATACAGAAGACTTGCGATGCAATATCATCCAGATAGAAATCCCGGAAATAAAGAAGCAGAAGAAAAATTTAAAGAAGCTGCTGAAGCCTACGAAGTTCTAAGCAATGCAGAAAAACGAGCTAAATATGATAAATATGGACACAGTGGTTTACGTGGCGGAGAAGATTTCCATGGCTTTGAAAATGTTAATGATATATTCAGTCACTTCTCTGATATTTTTGGCAGTGCTTTTGGTGGCTCTTCAATTTTTGATGATTTCTTTGGAACTTCTACTTCACAAAGAACACAAAGGAAAACAACAGGAACTCCTGGTTCCGATCTTAAAATAACTCTTAAACTTACACTCGAAGAAATTGCAACTGGAACAACAAAGAAAGTTAAAATCAAGAAATACATAAAATGTGAGACATGCGGAGGAACTGGAGCTAAAGCTTCTTCGGGTTATAAAACTTGTACAATGTGCAATGGAACAGGTGAAATTAGACAAGTATCAAGGTCAATCTTTGGCCAGTTTGTAAATATTACAACATGCAAAAATTGTGGCGGAACTGGAAAAGTAATTTCAGAACCTTGTCCAACATGTTCTGGTGATGGAAGAGTTTATGGAGAAGAAACTATCAAAATTAATGTGCCTGCAGGTGTTCATGATGGCAGTTATATGACTTTGAGAGGTGAAGGAAATGCAGGCAAAAATGGAGGTCCTGCTGGAGATATTATCGTTGTTTTCCAGGAACTTCCACATCAATATTTTACAAGAGATGGTGATAATGTAATTTATGAATTATTCATAAGTTTTCCAGAAGCTGTATTAGGCACCGAAGTTGAAGTTCCAACTTTAACTGGAAAAGCAAAATTAAAAATAGAACCTGGCACTCAACCTGGTAAATATCTCAAGATGCGTGAAAAAGGAATTCAACATCTTAACAGTCATGGTGCAGGTGACCAGCTTGTAAAAATTAATATTCATGTTCCTAAAAATATAACTGCAAAAGAAAGAGAATTGCTCAAAGAACTTCAGAAAATGCCAAACATAAAAGTGGGTGATTAATTTTATTCCAATCTTTGAACAGGCGAGGTAAACAATCGACCTTTTCAAAAAAATATCAAGAAAATTTGGCTTTACTGAAACTGAATCAAAAGTAATTTTATTTCTTTTAATTGCACTTTTTATTGGAGCTGCAATAAATTTTTTTAAAAACAATCGTAATAATAATTTTCTTGAATATAATTACTCAAAGGATGACAGCCTTTTTTACAGCTATCAGCTTCCTCAAAACGATTCTGCAGAAAAATATGTAAATCTGGGAGTTGATTATCAACGGGAACTTTTAGATTTTAGCAAAGAAAATTTAACAAAAAATATAAATAAAGAAATAAAAGACAGTTCTAAGTTAATAAACATAAATTCGGCAAGTTTAACTGAGTTAATTAGTTTGCCGGGAATTGGTGAAAAAACAGCTGCTGAAATTATAAATTACAGAAAAAATAACGGAGCTTTCAATAACATAAATGATTTGCTGAAAATTAAAGGTATCGGCAAATCAAAATTAGATAAAATAAAAAGCAGAATCACAATTAAGTAAATCTTTTGGAGGAAAAATAATGAACCCAAAGTCAGAACCATGGTATATTCATGCTGTCTTATATGTAATAATTGCTGTTTTGGTGTATGTATTAATTAGAGTTGCATACATAGATCCAAATGAAATTCTCGAAAAAGAAAAATATTACAAACAGGAATCAAGACTCAGAATGTCTAATCTTCGCGCAGCAGAAAAGTTATGGGAAGCTAAATATGGAAAATTCACAGATAATCTAAACGACTTGATTAACTTTCTTAAAACCGACCCAAGTGTTAAAAAAGCTATGGAAGGCATTGATACTGTTACAGGCAAATCAACAAATCCATTTGTTAAATTATCGGATGGAAATTTAGTCTGGGATTCTATTACTCACTCGCCAAAATCAGGAAAGCCATATATTGTTATGGTAGATACATCTATTTCTGCAGATACAATTATCGACAGACGCGGAAGAATAATTAAGATTGACACAATTAAAACAATTGGACAAAGATACTTTATTCAGTGCCCCGATGGCTATGGAACAATCGGCGACCTCAGAAGCGATGCTTTAAAGAATACTGCATCATGGGAATAAAATTATTTGAGTCAATGTGTTTGAAAATCATATTGGCATAAATTTAACAGAAACTAAATTTCAATTTGTAGAGGTAAGCTATAAACAAAATTCATTTTATCTTGAAAATGTTGACCAAGTAATCTTCAAAGAAAATTTAAGCCCTTCTCTTATGAAGGGCTTTAATTCATTTATAGAATCAAAATTCATTTCTAATCTTCAAGAATCTTTCAATAAAATCATTTCAAAAAAAAATCCTGTTTCAAAATATGTTTCTTTTTCTCTTCCAGATGAATTCTTTTTTATTTTCGAAATACCATTTGACCCAATTCTTACAAAAAAAGATTTAATTGAGCACTTCAAGTGGGAATTGTCAGTTCTACATCCATACTTAGATATCAACGATTACTTAATTCAACACATTGAAGTAAACAAAACTACTGTTCGAAAGGAAGAATGTGCTGTTGTTTTTTCATTGAATAAAAACATTGTAAATGCTATTAATAAATTTTGTAAATCAAATAATCTTGAACTTAAATACATTGATAATGCACATCTATCATCTACAGCTTTTTTACATTTATTAGAAAATACAGTTAAAGAAAACATTACATTCAGTTTTTATATCGACCAGAATTATTCTTCGTTTGCAGCAATTGAAAATAAATTTCCTTTTTATTTCAAAGTGATAGATACATTAAAAATTCTGGAAGGCATTGATGAAATACTAATACAACTTTCGAAATATGGAATTAATTCTGCAAATCAAATTACAATTTGCGGGCAAAGCATTACTGATGAAGTGATATTGAAATTAGAAGAGAAGTTCAATCAAAAATTAAAAAAGATTAATCCATTTGAAAGATTCAAAATTGATGACACATTAAAGAAAAATCCTTTTTATTCATCACAGTTTAATTCATTCACAGCTGCAACAGGAATGGCATTAAGAGTTATATGAGAATAATTGCAGGAACATTCAAAGGACGAACAATTAAATTCCCGAATTCAAAACTTGTTCGGCCAACAACAGATAAAGTAAAAGAGTCTTTATTCAACTATTTAAGCAATCAAATAGATTTTGAAGGCATCAAAGTATGTGATATTTACGCTGGTTCTGGTTCACTCGGATTAGAAGCATTAAGCAGAGGTGCTGAAGAAGTTCATTTTGTTGAAAAAGATTTTTATGTTGTAAAAGTCTTAAAAGAAAATATTTCTTCTCTTAATTCAGAAAGTAAATGTAAAATATTCAAAACAGAAGCATTAAGATTTTCTAAAATGAAAAATCATGAAAGATATGATTTAATTTTAGCTGACCCACCATTTTTTAAAGATGATATTCATTCAGTTGTTCGTAATTTACTTGAAAGAAATTTTTTAAGTGAAGATGGAATTTTATTGGTTGAAAGGTCAATCCAGACCAGAGAAAAAGATGTTGAAAATTTTCAGTGTGAACATTTCAAAAAAATTGGAGATAGTTTAATTTATCTTTTCAGAAATAAATCTGAATAAAATTTATCAACACATAGAGAGATTATTATGGCAAAAGTAATTTATCCAGGAACATTTGACCCTGTAACCAATGGTCACATAGATATAGTTCAAAGAGCAAGTGAACTCTTTGACGAAGTTGTTGTAACAGTTGCACGCAATCCTATGAAAACGGCTTTGTTCACTGTTGAAGAAAGATTAGAAATGTTGAAAGAAAGCTTGAAAGATTTTAAAAATGTTATTGTAGATTCTTTTGATGGACTAGTTGTCGAGCATGCAAAGCAGGTTGGTGCAATTGGAATTATAAGAGGATTAAGAGCTGTGAGCGATTTTGAATATGAATTTCAAATGGCATTAATGAACAGAAAATTAGCTGGAGAGATTACTACAATTTTATTAATGCCTCATGATAAATATACATACTTAAATTCAACGATTGTAAGAAATCTTGCTCAGTTTCATGGTAATGTATCGGAATTTGTTCCTCCAATTGTTGAAAAAAAATTAAGAGAGAAATTTGGATATTAAAATAGTTTGACACTGTTTGAGGGTAAATCAAACAATTCAGGAACATCAAAGTTGAGTAAAAATTCCTTAATTCTTTTTTCTGATAATTTTACATAATCTTTATTAATTTCATAGCCCACATAATGCCTGCGTGATTTTAAGGCTGCAATAGCTGTTTGTCCGCTTCCCATGAATGGGTCTAAAATTACTTCTCCCTTGAAAGTATAAAGTTGAATAAGTCGATAAGGCAACTCTACAGGAAAAGGTGCAGGATGACCAATTTTTGTAGCAGGTTCAGCTGAAAAAGTCCATACACTTTTAGTAAATTTTAAAAATTCCTCTTTTGAAATCGTACTTTCTCTTCCAAAATTTTCCCTTGCAAAACTGCCTTTTGAAAAAATCAAAATATATTCATGAATATCCCTGAGTGTAGGATTTTTTGCAGATAGCCAGCTCCCCCATGCCGTAGATGGACTGCCACTTGATGCTTTATTCCAGATAACTTCACCTCTCATTAAAAAGCCCAAATTTAACATATCTTCAATTACAAATACATGAAGAGGGATGTATGGTTTTCGTCCTAAATTAGCAATATTGATACATACGCGCCCCCCAGGAACAAGCACTCTTTTAACTTCCTTCCAAACTTTTTTAAGAAATTCCCGATATTCATCTAATGTAAGATTTTCATCATATTCTTTGCCGACATTATATGGAGGTGAAGTGACAACTAAATGAATACTATTATCCGGCAGTTCACTCATACATTCGCTTGACTTACAAAATATCTTATCTAAATTTTCATTGAGTATTGGTGATTCTACATACTCCACTATTTCCTCTTTAGGAAGTCCTTCATAAAGTTTACTCGAATAAAACATAGTTGAGTCATGATTTACTCTCCCCGGGGAACCAAACTTACTTGTCTTAGTACCATTTTTTCTTTTATTCATTATCTTCAACTTCCTCCTTCCATAATTCAAGCCATCTATGATAAGCATTAAATTTTATTTCTTGTTTATTCCATTGTATTGGAATTACTAAAGTTTTACTGTGATTAATCAACTTATCTATTGCTTCTGAAGAAAATTCAATTCCTCTCGGGTTAGTTCCTACTTTAGGTATTTTAATATAGTTCTTCCTGCCAATATTTTCAAAGACTTCTATTTGAGTTTCTAATGGAATAAAATAAAACCCTCCTTTATTATTCCAATTAATTTGAATAAGTATAATACTACATGTAGGATAATAACTATTAAAAAAATCTAACACTTTTTTTCTATCCACAGTCCATATTAGTTTTATCCCCGTTAACTTTTTGCCCGTAACAGTTTTTATTGAAATTGGTTCATTAAATAATTTTACATCAACTTCAGACTCAGTGATAGGGAGTTCTGTATTTACATTTTTTTCTCCGAACTTATAAATTAAAGCGAGATAATTATTCTTTCTCTCAAAGAACCAACTTCCATACCCACTTTTCCAGCTCTTGAGCTCTCTAATTCTGCTAATTGAAACATATAAGGTAATTTATTCTTTATTTTTTCAACAAGATGTTTATCATGAAATATTTCAACGATTCTACTATTCATCAGATTATATTTACATCTCCTTTTCTGCGGTTAATATTTTTCCTTCGACAAACAAGCCGTGTTCTAAATGTCTTTTTCTTATATAAACAATACCTTCTTCGTTGTGTGGTTCACCATACACAGAGTGAACAGATTTCAAGCCGCCGAGATATTTGCGTGCATCAGAAAGATAAACAAGGTCGCCAACCTCTGCAGCCATTTTGTGCATATCTCTTTTTGAAAAATTAATTACATCTTCATTGTCATCTTCAATTAATTTCCAGTGAACTTTTACAATCTCGCCTTCACGTTCATTTAATTTTCTTCCTTTGAAAAATTCTTTAGCTTTATGAATTGACCAGATTGTAAGTCCTTCTGTCTGTCGTTCAGCATCATATTTAACATAGTGAGTTGAAATAAGTGCAACAAAGAAAGAAGCTATAATTGTTGATGTCATTAAAAAACCAAGCGAAAAAGTATCCAGTCTTAAAACAGCAACAAGAATATCAATAATAACAACAATTACAGTAAATGCAATTATAGGATACATTATATAATGTCTCTTAGAATTAAGTATAATGTCTGAAAGTTTTTTTAATTGTCGTTGAAAAATTGTAGCAAGCACAGCAAGAGAAACACAAACAATTAAATTATAAAGTGCACTCATGTAAGTATATGGATGAACTGGGTCATAAGGAGTTCCATGTGCAATTGGTCTAATTAATTCATAAGGAAATTTGTTTCCTAAAAGCATTAATGATATTCCGCCGATAACAGTTGTTATTAATCCAGCAGGAGTAAATTTCTTCCAGAACGCACCAAAGAAAATTGCAACCATTAATGGAGGTGTTAATGTAGCATGGAAAAATGCATGAGCTTGATAAACAGTAGGATATGATACAAAAGCATATACAGCAAGCACTCCAAGCAATGTAATTCCAACAGTAGAAATTCTTGCAATTAACATAGCTTTCTTTTCTTGAAGTCTTTCACTTCTGCTTAGTTTTTTTAGCCAGATTCTAATTGGTCTATCTACATCATTAACATAGATTGCCGAGGCAGCATTAACAAGTGTGCTAACAGTTGACATCAAGGCTGCTGCGATTGCAGCCACAACAAAACCAAATACACCTGGTCCTGTCAATATATTTGCAACTACAACAAATATTGAATCAGGATTTACATTTGGTGGAATTATTTTAGGATTCATAACAGAAATTGCTTTTGCTACCCAGCCTCCTCCGCCAACTACCACAGCAGAAATTGGAAGCATAAAAAGAATGTTTACTGCTGCAGCTTTTCTTCCTTCATGAACATTTTTCGTTGCCATAAATCTCATTATCAATCCCATGTTCATAAAAAGAAATCCAACTGAACCTGCAATTGCATCTTCCCAGAATGTTCCTACAGAATTAAATTCAGCTGGGGAATTGAACCCGGCAAAAGGAAGTTTCCAGCTTGTTGGAAGTAAATTCCAGAAAGAAGACCATCCTCCAACGTATGATATTCCAAGAAAGAAAACCAGTAAACCAGCTGTAAGCAACATTATACCTTGAACTAAATCTGTAAAGATAACAGCTGTCTGTCCGCCAAATGTTATATAAATTCCAGTTATAACTGCAGTAACCCAGATTAGCCCCATTAAAGTTACATGAATCTGAACACCAAAAATTGTAAAACTCTCGGGCATCAGTGGAAGAATTGCCTTTCCCATTGTAAGGAATCCGATTCCAACATAACCAATTAAATATAAAAGTTGAAGAATTGTAACAAGAAATCTGGCAGAAGGAGAAAATCTTCTTTCGAAATATTCAGGAATAGAACGAATTCTCGAATAAATTATAATTGGAAGCCAGCCAAACATAAAGAAAGGAACAAAGAACCAATCATTGATATATGACATTGAAGATGAAAAACCATACTTAAATCCCATTGCAGAATACTTTACGAAACTATGACTGCTGATACCAGTTGCAACAATTGACATTGCAATTAGCCACCAGCTGAATCTTCTTCCGCCAAAGAAAAAATCATTTGTATCTTTATTATATTTTGCAAAATAAGAACCAAACAAGAGCATTGTTATCATGTAGATAACAAGAACTAGCCAGTCGAGTTGTGTTCCAATATTATGTAATTGTTCCATATTAATCTCACAAGTAAAGTGCAGCAATTATTAGAAAGGCATGGAGTGCCATGAAATAAAAATAACCGAAAATTAACACTTTCCACCAGAAGCGGTGACGCTTCAGTCTCATATCAAGTGCTTTTGTTTTGCGGATTAATATTAAACCCGCTACAAAAAAAATTCCGCCTCCAACATATAAATAAATGAAAGGCAGCCAGGAGTTAAAAAATGTAGGCATGCTGTAAAACCTAAAATTTTATTTGCCAAATTAGGAGGCTTAAATTTTATACGCAAATGAATTTTATATAATAAAATCAACAATTAATATATCTTCATTTTTCATATCAATTAAAAATTCTTAATTGCATTTAATAAGCAGTGTATCTAAATTAACTTCCTAAAATTTAATGTTTTCTTTAAACGGAGGTTGATATATATGGCGATGATGGCCAGAATGAGGAGTTTAGCTCCGTGGTTCATTCTTCTTGTCGGCGGTTTATTTGTTCTTTTTATGGTTATTTCAGATTCAAGAGTTCTGGAATTTTTGGGACAGCGTTCTCAAAATGTCGGCTCGATAGAAGGAGAAGAGATTTCTTATCAGGATTTCTCAAACATGGTTGAAAGAGCAAAAGAAAATCAAGAAAGAATGACAGGTCAACAAATTGACGAAAGTCAAATGGATTTCTTTAGAGACCAAGTTTGGGATGCAATTGTAACTCAAAAATTACTTCAGAAAAAAATTAAAGAATTTGGTATTGTTGTTACTGATGATGAAGTAAGAGAAGCATTGCTTGGTCCTAACCCACCTGAAGAATTAAGACGACAATTTACAGATTCTGCCGGTGTTTTTAACAGACAACTTTACGAGCAGGCTTTAAGAGATCCGCGAAATAAACAAATTGTTCTTTATTATGAAGATATAATCAGAGAACAACTGCAGCAGCAAAAACTTCAGGAATATTTATTCGCATCTGTTGTCGTGGGTGATGACGAAGTTAAAGAACATTTTATCAGACAAAATATTAAAATGAGAGCAGATTATGTTCTTGTTAATGTGAACACAATTCCAGAAAATGAAATCAAAATTTCTGACGACGAATTAAAAAAATATTATGAAACACATAAAGAAGATTATAAAGTAGAACCATCAAGAAAACTTAAATATGTTCTTTTCCGCCGTCTTCCATCGAAAAGTGATTCAGTTGGAATAAAAGAAAATCTTGAAGCAATCGTCGCAAAAATCAAAAGTGATACTGCTTCATTTAAATCTTATGTTCAAATTTATTCCGACCAGCCTTATAGAAGAGATACAATTTCAATCACTGCTCTTCCTGTTCAGGCAAGGGATATTCTTCTTAAATCCAACAAGGGTGATGTAGTTGGACCAATTTCTACTTACGAAGGATATGTAGTTTATAAATTGATTGACAAAGTAAAATCAAAGAATGAAGCTGTTCGTGCTTCACACATTTTAATTCGGTCAACAGGAAATGATAAAGAAGATTTAGATAAAGCAAATCAAATTTATAATGAATTGATAAAAGGTGCAGATTTTGCTGCAACAGCAAAATCAAAATCGAGCGACCCAGGCTCTGCTTCAAACGGTGGAGATCTTGGCTGGTTTACTAAAGGTCAGATGGTTAAAGAATTCGAAGAAGCTTGCTTCAAAGGAAATGTTGGAGTAATTCAAAAACCTGTTAAAACTGTTTATGGTTATCACATTATAAAAGTTACTGGTAAATTAAACGAAGATTTTGTGCTCGAAAAAATCGTAAACAAAATTCAAATTTCTGGTTCAACTCTGGATAAAATTTATCAGGATGCATCAGACTTTGCTTATGTAGCAAAAGAAAATGGTTTTGAATCAGAAGCAAAATTGATGAAGTATGATATTATTGAAACACCACATTTCACAGAAGATGCTATTGCTATTCCTGGATTGGGAGTAAACAAAGCTTTGGTTAAATGGGCATTTGAAAATGGACTTGGCGAAGTCAGCGATGTATTCAAAGTTCCTGCAGGTTATGTGGTTGTAAAAATTTCTGATGTTACAAAAGCAGGATTCAAAAATTTTGATGAAGTTAAAAATCTCGTAAAAGCAAAAGTTCTTCAAGAAAAAAGATTTGAAAAAGCTTTATCTATTGCAAAACAAATCCGTGCAAAACTTGGTGATAATGGAGATAAACAATTAGCTCTAACAGTCTGGGATAAAGCAAGAGTTGATTCAACTGCAGAATTTACTTCTGCAGGTTCAATTCCAAATCTTGGACTTGAATACGCATTTGCTGATTATGCACTCAAAGGCGAATTAAACAAATGGTCACAGCCCGTTAAAGGAAGCATGGGAGTTTATTTAATTAATGTAAGATACAGAACTAAATTCGACCCGAATACATATGAACTTCAAAAACTTGCAATAAGAAGAGAACTTGCTCAAAACAAAAAAGCTTATTTGCTTAATCTCTGGCTTCAGGAAGTTAAAAAGCAGGCTAACATTGTAGATAATCGTCATCTGTTCTACCGATAAAAATTACAAGCTCCAATATTCGAAGCCGTGCTTAAAAGTCACGGCTTTTTTATTTTCCATTTCTCTCCAATAAAAAAATTTTTACATTTATAAAGAACAATTTAAGATGCAGTCATTATTATGCTTCGAAAAAGTTTAATAATACTTTTCATATCGTCAACTTTAATTTATTCACAGATGACTTCAAAATTTGATTTCACAATTAATTACAATTACACAAACACATCTAAATTATTTTTGCAGCCAAAATCTTCTGACTTAATTGTAAGAGCATCTTACAATGAATTGGAAGACATTTACAGTTTATCTGGGGAAATTCGTTTTCAAATTTTTGAATCTGTATACTCTGGTTTGTGGATAGAAACAATGGAAAAAACTTTCACAAACAAAAATTTTAATCTTGGAAGTATAAGTATCGACATTAATGATGGATACAGAATCATTCCTTTAGAATTAAGTCTATATTATTTTCTTCCATTTTCAACTGAGAGATTTAAATTCTATATGGGCGGAGGATTTGGATTTTATTTTGGCAAAAGTCTTCGACAGTTTGAAAATATTTCAGCAATGAACGATGGAGCAAATTTTGGTTATGGCATTCAAGTTTCTGTTTCGATGGATTATTTAATTCATAATTTTATTTTTTTAAGAACTCAAATGAGATTTCGTGACCCCGAGATTGAACTGAAAAGCAAATATTCAAACAATTCTTTTACTTATAAAAACAGAATCTATTACATTCATTCACAAAATTTTACCACAAAAGTAAATGTTGATGGAATTACCTTTTCGCTTGGTGTTGGCATTCGTTTTTAACTTCAATTCATGTAAGGTAAGATAAGTTTATTTATATTTGCCAATAAATTTTTTGCAAAAAAGTATGCGTATATATTTAACAGGATTCATGGCAAGCGGTAAAAGCACAATTGGACCAATTCTTTCCAATGTGCTCGGATTAGATTATTATGACCTCGATGAGGAAATCGAAGAGCATGAAAAATCTACAATTGTAGAAATATTCGAAAAAAAAGGAGAACCTTATTTCCGCAATCTTGAAAGCGAGATACTCAAAAAGCTAATTCAAAAAGATAACATAGTTATTTCTCTTGGCGGAGGAACTATTACTTTCCCTCAAAATTATGAACTGATGAAAAACACAGGTAAAATAATTTATCTCAAGGCTTCTCCAGAAGATATTTACAAAAGACTTAAAAGCAAAACTGACAGACCTTTATTCCGTGAATTTGTTCTAAACGAAACACCAAAAGAAGAATTCATAAAAAGAATTAATGAACTGCTTGAGAAAAGAAAACCATTTTACGAAAAAGCAGATTTAATAATTGAAACCAACTTAACTCCGATTGGCATCACTGTAGATAATATTGCAAAAAAAATAATGAGAATGATAAATGAAAAAGATTGATATAAAAATTCCAAACAATTCTTATCCCGTGTTTATTGGAAGCGATGTTTTCAATAAACTTGCTGATTTTGAAATCATTAAATCAAATAAAAATATTTTTCTTGTAGTTGATAAAAATCTCTACCTTAATCATCAAAAAACTATTTCATCTTTTTATGAAAAACTTGATGGGAAAAAATTCTTCCACATATTCGAAGCAAAGGAGGAAAACAAATCCTTCAATTCACTCAAAGAAATTTTTTCTAAGTTAATTAAAAATAATTTTGGAAGAGATACACTATTAATTTCAATTGGCGGAGGAATTACAGGTGATATTGCTTCGTTTGCTGCGTCAATTTATTCAAGAGGAATAAAATATATTCAAGTTCCTACAACTCTGCTCTCAATGGTTGATAGTTCAGTCGGAGGAAAAACAGGAATTAATTTTGGCAACACAAAAAATATTATTGGTTCATTCTATCAACCTGAGCTTGTATTAATTGACACAAATTTTCTGAAAACTCTTCCGCAGGATGAAATAATTTGTGGAATGGGAGAAATTTTAAAATATGGTTTATTAATCGGCGACGATTTTTTCAATGAAATTAAAAATAAACTTCAAAAACTTCTTGATGTTAAGAGCAATGCTATAGAAGATGTAATTAAAAAATGTGTTCAGTTCAAAGGTGATATTGTAAAAAATGACGAGAAAGAAAAATCTGGCTTAAGAAAAATCTTAAATCTTGGACATACATTTGCACATGCAATTGAAGTTGAACAAAAACATAACTTAAAACATGGGCAAGCTGTAATTGTAGGATTAACTTGTGCACTTCATCTTTCAAACAAAATAAATCTTCTTCAAGATTCTGAACTCGAAAATTATCTTCCTCTTCTTCTCAAATTTTCTGACTCGATTGATATTCAAAAATATAATCCGAACAAACTTTATGAAATTATGAAACGAGACAAAAAGAATAAGGATGCCGAAATTAAATTTGTTCTGTTGAAGAAAGCAGGTCAATTAGTAATTGATATTCCAGCAAGCAAAGAAGATGTTATCTATGCATTGAATAACGGAATTCAATATTACAAAGCTTAATTTATGCTGATTAAAAAAAATCTCTTCTTAACAATCTTATTTTTTTTCATAAATGTTTTAGCAGCTTACTCTCAGATTAATGAAATTAGAGCTGTTTGGGTAGCAACAAATCACAGATTGGATTGGCCCCCTCCAACTTTCAATATTGATGTTCAGAAAAAATCACTTCAGGAAATTTTTGACAGCATCAAATCAAAAAATCTAAATACAATTTATTTTCAGGTCAGAAGTAATGGAACAGTTATGTTCAAATCTTCTTTTGAGCCTTTTTCTTTTTATATTGATGGAAAAGGAGGAATGCCATACGACCCACTTCGGTTTGCAATTGAAGAAGCACATAAACGCGGACTTTCAATTCATGCATGGATTAATGTTGTGCAGGTCTTTGCAGGAAGTGAACAAAATGTTATGAATCATCCCGAACACATTATTCAAAAAAAACCGAAATGGATTGTTGAAGATAAAAAAGAAAATTCGAAGTCATATTGGTTAAATCCAGGGTTGCCTGAAGTAAGAGAATATATTTCTAATCTCATTCAAGAGCTTGTTGAAAATTATGATGTCGATGGAGTTCATCTTGATTACATTCGTTATCCAGGAAAAAATTTTAACGATGATTCAACTTATCAATTATATGGAAATAAATTTTCAAAAGAAGAATGGAGAAGAAAAAATATTACAGATTTAATATCACTAATTAACAAAAAAATAAAAGCTGTCAAACCTCATATTCAGCTTGGTGCAACTCCAATTGGAATTTACAAAAATCATCAAGGAATGAACGGCTGGGAAGGATTTTATGAGGTTTATCAAGATACAAAAGAATGGCTTAGAACAGGAATAATTGATTACATAGCACCTCAAGTTTATTGGTCATTTGGAGATAAATATCAATTCGATATTCTTGCAAAAGATTGGACAGAAAATTCATACGGTAAAAAAGTTATTATTGGAATTGGTGCATTCAAAGATGAAGTCAAAAACGAAATAGAAAAAATGATTGAATACTCAAGGGAGATTGGGGCAAGTGGTGTAGCATTCTTCCGGTATTCAAACATAAAGGATTATAAATTTTTGTCATTCAGTAATGTGAAATTAGAACCAAGCATAAATCAACATTCAAACGAAAAAGAAAAAAATAATTTCACACAAGAAAGCAACAATGAAGCGATTACATCATTAGAAAATTTTTCTTCTTACAATAGTCAATTTTTAAAACCTGCACTCATCAAAAAGTCAAACGATTATTCTGAAATAATAATTTATTCAGAATCAGAAGATGAAATTATTGTAAAGGGAGAAACGGACAACGGCAGCGAAGAAATTCTTCTAAAAACTAAAATTAATCAAGGCAAAAATCTTCTTGGCTTAACGAGGAATCTTGAAAATTATAAAACCATTTTCTTGATATTTCAGAAAATAAATAAATTAATGAGATTAAAATCATTGAAATAAATGGGAATTAAAATGAAGAAGAAAAACAAAAATTTATTATTTCAGATTATGATTGTATTAGTAATTTTATCTTTTGCTGTTTATTTAATTTTATCGAATATTGTTTTTAATAAAGAAAAAGTTAATCCGGAATTAGAAAAAGCAATGACAGCCAAAGCAGCGTATTCGTTTACAAAAGAAGGTGAGTTGACTTTTGTAAATCAAAATGGAGAAATGATTTCCAAGATTGATATTGAAATTGCAGATGACGATGAACAGAGAATGACAGGCTTAATGTTTAGAGATAAGATGGAAGAAAATCAAGGAATGCTTTTCATTTTTCCAAATGAAGCCCCTCAATCATTCTGGATGAAAAATACAATGATTCCACTTGATATGATTTTTATTAATTCAAAAATGGAAATTGTAAAAATTCATAAAAATACAACTCCTTATTCCGAACAAACATATTCTTCAATAAAACCTTCACAGTATGTAGTTGAAGTAAATGCAGGATATACTGATAAGTTTGGAATTAAAGAGCGCGATAAAATTGTTTGGCGAAGAGATTAAAAAAGCCCTCTGCAATAATCCACAGAGGGCTAATCGATTTTATCTTTTCTTTGTCCTGCTCTTTGATTTTACAGTTGTTTTCTTTGTTGTTGATTTCTTTGCTTGAACTTTTTTCTTTGCAGAAGGCTTAACAGTTTTTTTAGATTTCTGTGTCTTAACTTTCTTCTTAACTGTTTTCTTTTGAGCAGGTTTTGCTTTCTTTGCTGGTTTCTTTGCTTTAGCAGCTTTCTTTGGTGCAGCAGGCTTTTTCTTTTCTTTAACTTCTTTTTGACTTTCGGCAATCAGATTAAGTGCACTTCCAGCTTTGAACCATTCAATCTGCGAAGCACTAAAAGAATGATTGAGCCAAATTTCATCAACTGAGCCATCACTATGCTTTGCAATCAACTTTAATTGTTTTTCTGGTGCAAATTCTTTTAATCCAATCAGATTCAATCTATCATCTTCCTGAATTTTATTATAGTCATCAGGATTGGCAAAAGTTAATGGAAGCATTCCCTGCTTTTTCAGATTTGTTTCATGAATTCTTGCAAAGCTTTTTGCAATTATTGCTTTGCCTCCAAGATATCTTGGTTCCATTGCTGCATGTTCACGAGATGAGCCTTCTCCATAATTTTCATCACCAACAACAATCCAGCCCAATCCTTTAGCTTTATATTCTCTTGCAACTTCGTGAACTTGTTTATATTCACCAGTAAAAATATTTTTTGCTTCGCCTGCTTTGCCAGTAAATGCATTAATTGCACCCAAAAACATGTTTTTGGAAATATTATCAAGATGGCCACGATATTTAAGCCACGAACCAGCCGGTGAAATATGGTCGGTTGTGCATTTGCCTTTAACTTTTAACAAAAGCGGTAAATCAATAAAATCATTTCCATCCCATGGTTCAAATCGTTCAAGAAATTGAAGTCGTTCACTGTTCGGGTCAATTTTTACTTCTGTCTTATATCCATCAGGCGAAGGAGCTAAATAACCAAGTGTATTTTTTTCAAATCCTTTTTCAGGAAGTTCATCTCCAAATGGCGGATCAAGTTTAACTTGTTCACCTTTTTCATTAACCAAAAAATCTGTCTCTGGATTGAAAGATAAACTTCCAGCAATTGCAAGTGCAGTTACAATTTCTGGACTTGCGATGAATGAATAAGTCTCGGGATTATTATCATTTCTTTTTGCAAAATTTCTATTGAAAGAATTTATGATTGTATTTTTCTCTCCAGTTTTTATATCCATTCTTTTCCACATTCCAATGCAGGGACCGCATGCATTTGCCAGAACTGTTCCTCCAAATTCTGTTAGAACCTGAAGCTGACCATCTCTTTCAATTGTTGCTCTTACCTGTTCTGAACCAGGAGTAATTGTAAATTGTGTTTTTGCTTTCAAACCTTTGGCAAGTGCCTGACGAGCTATATTTGCTGCACGGTCAATATCTTCATAACTTGAATTTGTACAGCTTCCAATTAATGCAACACTAATCTTATCTGGATAATTATTTTCTATCACAGCTTCTTTCATTTTTGAAATTGGATGAGCGAGGTCAGGCGTAAAAGGTCCATTGATATGAGGTTCAAGTTCACTTAAATTAATTTCAATAATCTGGTCAAAATATTTTTCTGGTTCTGCATAAACTTCGTCATCAGCTTTAAGTTCATCTGCTAATTTTTCTGCGAGTTCAGCCACATCAGAACGATTTGTTTTTCTTAAATAATTAGCCATTTTCTCATCAAATGGGAAAATTGAAGTTGTAGCTCCAACTTCTGCACCCATGTTGCAGATTGTAGCTTTTCCAGTGCATGAAATTGATTTGGTTCCTTCACCAAAATATTCAATGATTGCACCTGTTCCGCCTTTGACAGTTAGAATGCCTGCAATTTTTAATATTACATCTTTGGGCGAAGTCCATCCCGAAAGTGTTCCTATTAATTTAACTCCAATCAATTTTGGCCATTTTAATTCCCACGGCATTCCAGCCATAACATCAACAACATCTGCACCGCCAACACCAATTGCAATCATTCCGAGTCCACCTGCATTAGGTGTATGAGAATCGGACCCAATCATCATTCCACCAGGGAAAGCATAATTTTCCAGTATAACTTGATGAATTATACCAGCCCCGGGTTTCCAGAAGCCAACTCCATACTTTTTGCATACACTTTCAAGAAATTCATAAACTTCTTTGTTTTCTTCGATTGCTCTTTCAAGGTCTTCTTTTGAACCACTTTGAGCTACAATCAAATGGTCAGCATGAGCAGTAGCAGGGACAGCGGATGTTTTTCTACCAGAATGCATAAACTGAAGCATTGCCATTTGAGCTGTTGCATCTTGCATGGCTACGCGGTCTGGAGCAAAATCAGCAAAATCTTTACCGCGTACTAATTCTTGTTTTGCAGGATTCCATAGATGCGCGTAAAGTATTTTTTCTGCATAAGTTAAGGGTCTTCCAACAACTTTACGTGCATCCTGAACTTTTTTTCTAAACCCTGCATAAACTCTTTTTATCATGTCAAAATTTTCTGTCATATCCTCCTCTTTAATAAAATTCAATACAAAGATAAAAAATTTTAAGTTGTGTTATTGCAGTAAATAGAACAACGGAAAGAAAAAATATTGTGAAAAATTTATTATCCGTATAATTCCATTTCAACAAGTTCACAAATTATATGAGCAATTGTGATGTGTCCTTCTTGAATTCTTTGGACATTTGAAGAAGGAACAACTATCGGCAGGTCAACTTTATTTTTTAATTTACCCCCGTCGCCCCCAAGCAATCCGATTACAAATAAATTTTTCTCTTTAGCTTTTTCTACTGCTTTAATAATATTTAATGAATTACCACTTGTGGAAATAGCAATTAAAATATCTCCTTCATTTCCAAGTCCCTCAATGCTTCTTGCAAATACATTTTCAAAACCGATATCATTGCTTCCAGCTGTTAAATTTGATGTATCAGTTGTCAATGCAATTGCAGGCAGCGCAGGACGATTAATTTTATGACTCAATCTAATCATTAATTCTGTTGCAATGTGCTGACTATCTGCAGCACTTCCTCCATTTCCACACAACAAAACCTTTTTCCCTTTTCTGTATGCATCAGAAATTATATCAACTGCTTTAAGAACTTCTTCTTTACAATATTTTTCTATGTTCAATTTAGTTTCTGCACTTTCTTTTAATGAATCAGAAAAAAATTTTTCTTTTTCTATCATAATTGCCTCTAAATTTCTTTTCAAAGATAAGAAAGTTTATTATCATTCTATTAATAAAATAGAATTTAATATGAACAGAAAATCATCCAAGAAAAATAATTTTAATTTTCCGTTATACTGTGATTATTCATGCAAATATGCTTCGTTTGGAAAACCATCTGCCGTTGGAGCCTGCAGAAAAGAATTAGCAGTTTGGTGTAAATACTTCAAAAAATACAATAATAAAAACAATAAGTGTTTATCAGCATTATAAAAAAGATTGCCAAATAAAAATTGTTCTATACATCAACATTTTTTAAGTTGCAGTTAAATTTTAGATAAATATTGTATGACCAAAACAAAAAGTTTTCTATTCTGGTTCTTAGCTTTATTAATCACAATTTCATCTGCAGTTTATCAAAGAATTACAGGTCCTACCTACCCGCTTAAAGGCGAGATAAAATTTGAGTCATCAAACAAATCCGAGAATAAAATAATTAAGTATAAGTTAGAAAGAAGTCACTCATCAAACCAAAATTATACAATAAGCATAAAAACTGATGACGAAAGTATCAAAGGAATTTTATACTGGAGACGATATAAATTTGACAAAGATTATAACACAGTTGAAATGAGGGGAGAAAAAATATTAAGTGCCGAACTTCCAAAGCAGCCTTTAGCAGGAAAACTTGAGTACTTCATTGAATTAAAAAAAGGTGATAAAAAATTTTTTATCCCAGAAAATAGAACTGTGGTTATCCGTTTCAAAGGTGATGTGCCTGCATGGATATTAATTCCTCATATTATCATAATGTTTATTTCGATGTTATTTTCAACACGAGCAGCATTTGAATTTTTTAACAATCAGCCTAAATTAAAATTCTATTCACTTGCTACAATCATAAGTCTATTTATTGGCGGATTCATACTTGGTCCTTTAATGCAGTTTTATGCATTTGGTGAGTTTTGGACAGGCATTCCATTTGGTTTTGATTTGACTGACAACAAAACTTTAATTGCTATGATTGGTTGGCTAATTGCATTTTATAAAATCAAAAAATCTGATAATCCAAAGAAGTGGGTTTTGTTCGCATCAATTTTGATGTTGATTGTTTATTTAATTCCTCACAGTGTGCTTGGTTCTGAATTAGATTACAGCAAACTTAATGTGAAATGAAAAATTTATAAAATGATTTTCAGAAAATTAAATCTAATATTAAACAACAATTAATTGCCAGGCACTAAAAAATATTTCATAGATTATTGGAGATAAATTTATGACTCAATCAGAAAACAAAAATTCTCAGGGACTGCCGCCAAATGCTTATACTGAACTTAAACCTGGCGAAAAATATATCCCAATTATGCTGCCAGATCAAGAATATCCAGAAGTAACACCATATTCTGTTATTACTGGAATCATAATGGCAGTGATATTTACAGCTGCCGCTGCATATCTTGGGTTGAAAATTGGACAGGTTTTCGAAGCAGCAATTCCTATTGCCATTCTTGCAGTTGGATTATCTGCTTCGTTAAAAAAGAAAGGAGCACTTGGACAAAATGTAATTATACAATCAATTGGGGCAACATCTGGTACAATAGTAGCAGGTGCAATCTTTACAATTCCAGCTTTATACATCCTTGAACTTCAAGCAGATTTTTACAAAATATTTTTTGCATCACTTCTCGGTGGATTTTTAGGAATCTTATTTTTAATTCCATTCAGAAAATATTTTGTTTCCGAAATGCATGGAAAATTTCCATTTCCGGAAGCTACTGCAACAACTGAAGTCCTTGTTGCAGGAGAAAAAGGCGGTAAACAAGCTCTCGTTCTGGTTATCAGCGGATTAATTGGAGGAATTTATGATTTTGTTGTTGCAACTTTTGGATGGTGGAGTGAATTATTTACTACTAAAGTAATTCCAATTGGACAAACTATTGCAGAAAAAATAAAATTAGAATTTCGATTAAGTGTTAGTTCTGCTATTCTTGGTTTGGGCTACATAATTGGATTAAAATATTCTTCAATTATTACTGCAGGTTCGTTCCTTTCGTGGTTTGTTCTTATTCCTGTTATTGCATACTTTGGTGATTATATCACAACTCCCGTTGGAGCTAATGTTTCATTGCTGATTAAAGATATGTCTGCTGAACAAATTTTCCGTGCTTATGTTCGTCATATTGGAATTGGCGGAATTGCTATGGCAGGATTTATTGGAATAGCTCGTTCTTCTGGCATCATTAAAAAAGCTTTCTCTCTTGGATTTCAAGAATTATTTGGAAAAAGAACTAATGAGAATGGAGAACGAACACAAAGAGACCTCCCAATGAAAATTATTTTTGGAGGAATTTTATTTACAGCTGTTTTAATATTTATCTTCTTCCTGTTTGGTGTTGTAAATAATTTATTTCAGGCTCTTGTTGGCTTATTAATTGTGCTTATAATTTCATTTCTTTTTACAACAGTTGCTGCTACCGCCATAGCAATTGTTGGAACCAATCCTGTATCTGGCATGACCTTGATGACATTAATTCTTTCATCAGCTGTTTTAGTTTCTGTTGGCTTAACAGGAACATCAGGAATGATTTCCGCCTTGATTATTGGTGGAGTAGTTTGCACAGCTTTATCTCAAGCTGGAGCATTTATTACAGATTTGAAAATTGGTTACTGGCTGGGTTCATCTCCATATAAGCAAGAAAGATGGAAATTTGTCGGAACTATTTTTTCTGCTGCTACTGTCTCTTGGATTATCATGGTATTGAACGAAACTTATGGATTCAAAGGAGACAATGCGCTTGTTGCACCGCAGGCAAATGCAATGGCAGCAGTGATTAAACCTTTGATGTCAAATCAACCTGCTCCATGGATGCTTTATTTGGCTGGAGCTTTCTTTGCTTTAATTCTTACAATTATTAAAGTTCCGGCTCTGCCTTTTGCACTTGGAATGTATATTCCACTTGAATTAAATACACCTCTTCTTGTTGGTGGTTTAATTGCACACTTTGTTTCAACAAGAAGTAAAGATGAATCGATTAATAATTCAAGAAGAGAACGAGGAACATTGATTGCCTCTGGATTTATTGCAGGAGGTGCTCTTTTTGGCGTAATAAGTGCAATACTCAGATATGCAGGTTACAACTGGGTTAATCTTGAATGGCAGGAATCAAACGAAGCTGAACTTCTTGCTTTGATTATGTTCACATTAATTTCAGCTTACATGATTTGGGATTCCTTTAAAATAAATAAAGAAAAATAATTTACTGTTCTTTTTGATATTACTGATTTCATAAGAATTTATTCACTTATAATAAAATTCTATTTTGCAGGAATAGGAAAATGAAAACAAAAATATTTTTTTCAGTAATAATTCTGGTGTTTACTATGCAGGAAACAATCTTTATGCAAAACAGAGAAAGGAAAGATGTCCCGGAAAAATATAAGTGGGATAATTCAATTCTTTATAAAAACATTGATGAATGGAATAAAGAAAAAATTGAAATTGAAAATCAAATAGAAATAATCAAAACATATCAAAATAAACTTTGTGTAAATGCTAACACTTTTTACGAAGCTCTTAAGCTTTACTTCGAAACATTAAAAAAATATTATAAACTTTCTGACTATGCTTTCAGATTAGCAGATGAGGATTTAAGAATAAGTGCTAATCAAGCATTAAATCAGCAAGCAACAACACTCGGCACAAAATTAAACGAAGCTACATCGTTTATTAACCCCGAAATCCTAAATGCCAATCCAGAAAAAATTCAAAAATTCTTCGAAGAGAAAAAAGAACTTGATGAATTCAGATTCTATGTAAATGATATTTTGAGATTACGAGAACATACATTATCTACACGTGAAGAAGAAATTCTTGCCAGTGCTGGATTAATAACATCAACACCAAGCGAAGTATATGGAATTTTTGACAATGCAGAAAAACCTAATCCAAAAGTTAAATTATCAACAGGCGAAGAAGTAGAACTGACTTCGGCTGCTTATACAAAATATCGAACTGTTCCAAATCGTGCAGATAGAGAACTTGTAATGAAATCTACTTTTGAAAATTATAAAAGATTTCAAAATACAATTGGAGCCAATCTTGCTGGAAAACTTCGTGCGGATTATTTCTACGCAAAGAATAGAAAATACAAAACTGTTCTTGAAAGTGCTCTTAATGTAAACAATATACCTGTTTCTGTTTATGAAAATTTAATTGAACAAATTCATAAAAATCTGCCAACATTACATCGTTTTCTCAAACTAAAAGCAAAAATGTTGAAAGTTGATCAGCTTCATTATTATGACCTTTACACTCCACTTGTAAAATCTGTTGAATTCAAATTCACGATTGAAGAAGGACAGAAACTTCTGCTTGAAGTTTTTAAGCCAATGGGAGAAGAATATGTCAACACAGTAAAAAAGGCATTTGAAGAAAGATGGATTGATTATGTTCCAACGGCAGGTAAAAGAAGCGGTGCTTATTCATCTGGAGCAGCTTATGATTATCACCCATTTATTCTTATGAACTGGACTGATGATTATGAATCTGTTTCTACACTTGCACATGAACTTGGTCATACAATGCATAGTTATTTTTCAAACAAACATCAGCCGTTTGTAAATTCTCAATATTCAATATTTGTTGCAGAAATTGCATCAACAATTAATGAAAATCTTCTTAATAATTACATGGTAAATAATGTTAAAAGTGATGAAGAAAAATTATATCTGCTCGGCTCATATCTTGATTTATTAAGAACAACAATTTTCCGTCAAACATCTTTTGCAGAATTTGAATGGGAAATTCATAAAAGAATTGAAAACGGTGAACCGCTTACAGGGGAAGATTTAAGCAAAATTTATTATGACATTGTTAAAAAATATTATGGACACGACGAAGGAATTTGCATAGTTGATGACTACATAGCTTACGAATGGGCTTACATTCCTCATTTTATAAATTATACTTATTATGTTTATCAATATGCTACATCATTGATTTATGCTACAGCCTTTGCAGAAAAAATTTTGAAAGAAGGTCAACCAGCTGTAGATAAATTTTATAATATCTTGAAAGGCGGCAGTTCAGATTATCCAATAGAATTAATTAAGAAAGCCGGAATTGATCCGCTCTCTTCCGAAGCATTCGATTTGACTATGGCTAAGATGAACAAAGTAATGGATATGATGGAAGAAATATTGGAAAAGAAATAACAAGATGAAATTTGTTAACACTTATTAGAAAATTTTGAAAAGTTTTTATTAAACATCAGCACCAATTAAAGCATTAATTTTATTTAATGTTTCTTTAAGAGCATCATCTAAATGTGAATAAATAAATTCAGATTTTACTACAATTCCAATCAAGACTTTTGATTTGGTCCGATAGAATTGCTCAGCTTATTCTCAGGTTATCCGGTATTTTCACTTCAAACGGATAACCTTTTATCTGGTTTGTAATTGGGCAAAATATTGCAAGATTAGTTTTTTGATTATACTCTTTTGGCGAGATAACCAACGCTTGCCGTCTTCCAGATTGTTCGTGTCCAGCTTGCGGGTTAAAACACAGCCAAACTATATCTCCTCTCTCGGGAATATAAGATTTTAATTTCACCAAAGTTCATTACCAACATTTTTCCCAAAATCAACTTCATTATGAATGTTAGATTTTTTAATCCCAGCTAATAATTCTTTCAGGGAATATTTTTTTTCTTCTACTGGCTCAATTACAATCTTATTTTCTTTTAATGTAAGATTAACAAAACTATTTTCACGAATTTTTGATTGTGATGCAAAAGCTTTTGGGATTCTTAACGCTAAGCTATTTCCCCACTTCTGAATTTTTATTCGCATAATCTTAAACCTCTATTTTATGTTTCTACAACAAAAAATACTTGTCTGCATAATGTTTTTCAAAAAAGAATTGAAATAAACAGCGGGATTTAATAATGGACGACCAAATTAGAATAAACTTTCGAGATTCAACGAAAAACCACAGAGATTTTACTTCACATCGAAATGTGTTTTAAAGAGGAAATTAAAGAAGCAATTAAGAAAATTCTTAATTCAATTTTAACTTCTTTAGTGCTAAACCAATTGCTGTTTCTATGGAATATTTTTCATCAAGATATTCAATAACGAGTTTGTAAAATTTCCTGATATACTTTTGAGGAATTAAAATTCCATAGAAAGCCAGAGCAATTTCTAAAATTCTGTTCATAATCTAATGCTCCTTTTCTATTTTTATTATCGAATTTTTTAAAATAATTTTTAGTAGCTGTATGAATTTCGAAGAAGCAAGAAAATTGTTCCCTCATCTTAAAACAAACCAAATTTATTTTAATCATGCATCATTAGGTCCATGGTGCGAACTGGCATTGAAAAGACTGCAAGAGTATGCAATTCAAAGAAGCGGAGAAAAAATTGAAAACTATGAATATTTTCTTAAATGGAACTCAAGTGCAAAAGAAAAACTAAGTAGACTTTTAGGAACAACATCAGACCGTTTAGCTTGGATTGATAATGTTTCGAATGGATTGAATATTTTAGCTCAAGGCTTAAACTGGCAAACTGGCGAAAGGATTATTTTGAACGATATTGAATTTCCTTCCAATGTTTATCCTTTTATGAATCTAATAAAACATGGCGTTGAGATTGATTTCATAAAAAATCGAAATGGAATTGTTGATATTGAAGATATTGAAAAAACTATTACACCAAAGACAAAATTAATTTCGATTAGTTATGTGCAATTTTTATCCGGTTATCGTGCAAATATTAATGCGATTGGCGAACTGTGTAAAAAGCATAATATAATTTTTTGTGTTGATGCAATTCAAGCAGCTGGGGCTGTTCAAATTGATGTAACAAAATCTAAAATTGATTTTTTAGTTGGCGGAACTCAAAAGTGGTTAATGTCTTCTCAAGGATTATCTTATATCTTCATAACTGAAGAACTTCAAGAAAGAATTGACCAAAAGTTTGTAGGCTGGACATCAGTAGAAAATGCATGGAACCTTCTTGATTACAAATTAAAACTAAAAAAGAATGCCGATAGATTTCAAAACGGCACTCTTAATGCTCTTGGAATTGCAATATTTGATGCAGTATTAAATCTTTTTATTGATTTTGGAATAGAAAATATCGAAAAAAGAATTATAGCCAATACAAATTATTTTATTGAAAAATTACTTGAGAATGGTTTTAACCCAATTTTGAAAAATGTTGACCAGAAAAACAGAGCCGGAATAATTTCATTTAAGCACACAGGCTCAAAAAAAATATTTGATGAATTAGAAAAAAGAAAAATATACTGTGCTGTTCGCGAAGGAATGATTCGCTTCTCACCGCATTTTTACAATACAAAAGAGGAAATTGATTTTGTTCTTGAAAATCTCAATGATATTATTAAGAAGAATTAATCAGCTTTTCTATTCGTTCGGATTATAAGTTAATTCAACTTTTACGTGAAAATCTGCACCGCTGAATAATGTATATTTTACTTCGCTGATTGTGCATTTATAATCTTCGCCTACTAAATCGCTTACAACTTTGGCAATTGCATTTTCAAGCGTTCCTATGCTAACATTTTTTAATTTGTTCTTCAAAAGTTTATCGACATCAAAAGTTTTTTCCTGTTCTGCCATTTTATTTTCTCCTTTTTATTTTCGTCTTTTTAGACGCATTCATTTATGCTTTGTTTGGATTACTCAGCTGCGAATAAAATTAAGAAGTTCTTCTGTTTTTTCTTTCATCAATTTTTCATCTGCTCTTGATTCAACATTCAATCGCAAGAGCGGCTCTGTATTACTCATTCTTACATTAAACCGCCAATTTGGATATTCAACACTTACTCCATCTAATTCATCAACTTTTCCGTCATTATACTTTTCTTTAATTGCAAGAAGTTTAGCTTTAGGATTTTCAACTGTTGAATTAATTTCACCCGAACATGGATATGCTTTTATCATTCCATCAACAAGTTCAGAAAGTTTTGCATTTTCTTCCGAAAGAAGTTGAAGTATCAACAAGAAAGGAATCAATCCGCTGTCTGAATAAGAATTATCTCGAAAATAATGATGTGCCGACATTTCACCGCCGTAAATTGCATTAACTTCTCTCATCTTTTGTTTTATAAAAGCATGCCCACTTTTCGAAATTACGGGAACACCGCCCGCTTTTGTAACAACATCAATTGTGTTCCAAGTTAATCTTGGATCATAAACTATTTTTTCTCCCGGATGATTTTTCAAAATTGATTTTGCAAGAAGTCCTACTATGTAATAACCTTCAATAAAATTTCCTTTCTCATCGAAAAAGAAACAGCGGTCGTAATCGCCATCCCAGGCTACTCCCAAATCAGCATTGTGTTCTATAATTGCATCTATTGTCGATTTTCTATTTTCTGGCAGCAGTGGATTTGGAACACCATTCGGAAAACTTGAATCGGGTTCAAAGAATACTTTAACCATGTTAATTGGAAGATATTTTTCTAATTCGTTTAATGCTGGTCCAACGCATCCATTTCCTGCATTAAGAACAACTTTGAACGGTTTAATTTTTTCTGGATTATAAAATTTATTAAGATGATTTATGAAATCATTCATTATATCTTTCTGGAAAGCTTTTCCCTTTTGAGAAGCAATACTTCCAAGGTTATCGGTTAAAATCATTTTTTCAATTTCATTCAATCCAGAATCATAGCCCAATGGAACAGAACCTCTTTTAACAAATTTTAATCCATTATATTGAGGCGGATTGTGACTTGCAGTAATCATAACACCGCCGTCGGCATTTAGATATGGAGTGCCAAAATAAATCATTTCTGTGCCGCATAATCCTATATCAATAACATCACAACCTGCGTCATTCAAACCATCAGCAAGTGCTTGAGAAAGTTCCAATGATGATTTTCTAACATCTCTTCCAATTACAATAAGTTTTGCATTAAGATAAAGAGCAAGTGCTCTTCCAATTTTATAAACCAATTCTGAATTTAATTCCTGTGGAACAACTCCTCTGATATCATAAGCCTTGAAAGAAGGAATTCTATCCATTATATAACCCCATAATTTGTGTTATAAAAATAATGAATAAATTCTAAACGAGCATAACTTAGTTTAAGTGATTTAATGAATTCCAAAAACAATTTTGAAAAATAGTGAAATCGATTTGCAACTTGATTGAAAAATTACTTCAATAAAAAAATTTTTTTCAAGATTTTGAATGCATACTTATTAACAGCAAGAAGTTAAATGAATTAAACACACTTTATAATTGACGTGGACCCGATTTACTAATAATTTCATCAACATCATTTTCAAAATTTTTAAAGTTTTCGTGAAACATTGCAACTAATTTTTTTGCTGTTTCATCATATTTGTTTTTATCATTCCAAGTATTTCGTGGGTTAAGAATTTCTGATGGTATTCCATTTACACTTTTAGGAATTTTAAGACCAAAGAATTGGTCTTCAAAAGTTTCCACATCGTCAAGTTCTCCATTAAGTGCAGCATTAAGCATAGTTCGTGTAAATTCAATTTTCATTCTATGACCTTCTCCATAAGGACCGCCAGTCCATCCAGTATTAATAAGCCAGCATTTAACATTATGCTTTTTAATTTTTTCTCCAAGTAATTTTGCATAAACCGAGGGATGAAGAGCCATAAATGGGGCTCCAAAACATGTGCTGAAAGTTGCTTTTGGTTCTGTAATTCCTTTTTCTGTTCCAGCAACTTTTGCAGTATAACCAGAAATAAAATGATACATTGCCTGTTCAGGAGATAATTTTGCTATTGGCGGCAAAACTCCAAATGCATCTGCTGTAAGCATTATAATATTATGTGGGTGACCTCCCATTCCTGATGGTTCAATATTCGGGATAAAATCTATTGGATATGCAGCTCGAGTATTTTCAGTTAAAGAATCGTCATCCAAATCAAGCACTCTTGTTGATACATCCATTGCAACATTTTCCAGAACAGTTCCAAATCTGCATGTTGTTTCATAAATGAAAGGTTCAGATTCCTTCGAAAGTCGAATTACTTTTGCATAACATCCTCCTTCATAATTAAAAATTCCTTTTGAACTCCAGCCATGTTCATCATCTCCAATTAGTTTTCTTTTGGGGTCTGCAGATAAAGTAGTTTTGCCTGTTCCAGAAAGACCAAACATTATTGCAACATCTCCTTTTTCGCCAATATTTGCAGAACAATGCATTGACATAATTCCATTAAGCGGCATCAAATAATTCATTAATGTAAAAATTGATTTTTTTATTTCACCAGCATAGCTGGTTCCACCAATTAAAATTAATTTCTTCCCAAAATTTATAATTATAAATACACCCGAATTTGTACCATTGTTTTCTGGGTCTGCTTGAAAATATGGAAGACTAATAACCGTGTATTCAGGTTCGTGATTTTTTAGTTCTTCGGGCGTAGCTCTCAAAAATAAATTTCTTGCAAATAAACTATGCCATGCAGTTTCTGTTATTACTCTAATTGGCAGCTTGTAATCTGAATCTGCTCCCACAAAACAATCTTGCACATACAAATCTTTATTCTGCATATACGATATCATGTGATTATAAATTATATCAAAATATTTTTCTTCAATTGGCTTATTTACTTTTCCCCACCAGATATTTTTTTCGCTTGAAGGCTCTCTTACAATAAATTTATCATTTGGACTTCTTCCTGTATGCTGTCCAGTTCTTACTACAAGAGGACCGTGTTGAGCTATCATAGCTTCCCGTCTTCTGCATGCCTGTTCATACAATGCAGGAATTGAAAGATTATAAAACAGATTATTAATGTTATGAATACCTTGATTTTGAAGCTGCTGCCACACTTCTAATTTTGATTTCATTAATTCACCAAATTAATTAAACTACAATATAAAGGTAAAAAAAGAGGATAAATTTATCAAATTAGGTATTATTTAAGATATGCCTAAAAAATAACGACAATATTAAAGAATTGAATAAATTTCTTTTACAATACTTTCCGAAGCTCCAATGTTACTTTTAACAAACTCTCCGCAAATCTGTCCAATCTTTTTCCTGTATGATTCATCAGAAAAAAGTTTGCGTAACGTTTTATATGCAGATTTTTTATTATGAATTACCAATCCTCCGCCAATTTCTCTTAACTTAATTGCTTCCTGACTATTTTCATGTTTTGGACCATAAACTACTGGAATTCCGTACACAGCTGGTTCGAGCACATTATGAATTTGTTTGAAACTTCCTCCCACATAAGCAACATCGGCATAGTAATAAAGTGTCAAAAGTATGCCAATTGAGTCCACAATAATTATTCGTTCATCTCTATAATTATTCATGAAAGAAAATCTTATGGTTTTATATTTACTGTAAAAATAGTTTTCAATTTTTTCGAGATGAATTAAAGTAGGTTCATGAGGAACAATTATTGCAACAACATCTTTATCATATTTTAACAATTTAGTTAATGCTGGAAAAATCACTTCCTCATCGCTTTCCCACGAGCTGCCCATTACAAAAATTTTTTTTCCATCAAAAATTCCTTCTCGAAATAATTTTTTTTCTTTTGCCTGAAGACTTTTTTGATAAACCCTGTCAAAACGAGTATCGCCTACTGCTTTTATTTTTTCTGGATTAACTCCAAACACCAAAAAGTTTTCAACATCATCTTGTGAAACTGCGAGTATTCTTTCTGCACATGAATAAATCTGTTTATGAAAATTTTTTATCACTGGTAGCGAGCGTTTATTATTTTTTCTCATCGTCGCATCTACAATAAAAAAAGGAATCTTTTTGTTTTTGAGCTGCCAGATTATATTGGGCCATATATCATATCGCATAAAAACTGCTAAGACTGGATTTATCATCTCAAGAAATTTTTTTGTATGTTTTGGAATATCAAATGGCATGTAAGCTATAACATCTGCATAAGGATATTTGAGTGAATTACGATAACCCGAAGGAGAAAAAAATGTAACAATAATATTGACATCTTTTTCCGCTTTTATTTTTTCAATTATTGGTTTTGCTTGTTCAAATTCTCCCATTGAAGAAGAATGAAACCAGAGGTTCTTTTTCTTTATGTCAATTTTTGATAGGTCTCTTTCAAGATTTGAAAATAAATTTTTTCTATCCCGAATGCTTGTTTTGATTTTTTCATTCAAGAGCGGAGAAATTAAAATTAATATATGCAGCAGAGGATAATATAAAAGATTGTAAAGCAGATACCACATTATTTTCATAATTCTTTCAGAAAATTTATTAAGTGATTATAAACAAAATCAGGAGTTAAATCTTTCATGCATTTAAAATGATCTTTTGGACATCCTTCTTTTCCAATATGGCTGCAGGGTCTGCATCTTAAATTTTCATTCTCAAGAATTATATTTTTTGTTTTGTAAGGAAGAAATCCAAATTCTTTAACACTTGAACCAAAAATTACAAGGACAGGTGTTTTTACAGCAGAAGCTGTATGCATCAATCCTGAATCGTTTGTTACAATTAATTTACATTTTTTCATGTATGCGGCAGTTAAAAGAATTTCGTTGTTGTTTTGCAGATTTATGCTGTTTGGAATTTGTCTGCTTATTTTGGAACATATTGATTCATCATCTTTCCCGCCAAAAATTAATATCGTAAACCCGTCATTTGAAAGTTTTTTTCCCAACTCAACAAAATATTCCGGGAGCCATCTTTTTGTAAAATGTTTAGAACCTGGGCAAAAACCAATAATCGAATCTTTATTGAAATTCTGAATTTTATTTTCTAATTCTTTTGGAATAAAAATTTCAAGTCCATGATTATCTAATTGAATTTCAGGAAATGATTCTGCATATCTTTCAACAATTGATTTAGAATTCTTCATTAAATTTATTTTGAAATTCACAAGAAGAAATTTTCTTACTGATAGTTTTTTAAAGCGGTAAACTTCGGTTTTTAATCTAATTGTAATTTTTCTGCTTCTGAAATTATTTTGTAAATCAAGAATAAAATCATAATTATTTTGTTTAAGTTCATTAAATAATTCTTTAACATTAGGCGGATTGAACTCATAAATACTGTTTAAGTTTTGGTTATATCTCAAAACATCTGAATATTGATTTCTAACAAGGAAATCAATTTTGCAATCGGGATATTTTTTTTTAAGTGCACGTACAACTGGAGTTGTTAGCAATACATCTCCAAGCGAACTTAATCGAATTATTAATACTCTTTTCAAACTTTTTCTCGACAATAAATAATTTCGGTTCAAAAATTAGACAATAAATTTCAGCATTCAAAGTTTAGGTTGGAAGTAAGTTTATTCTTAATTATTTTTCGAAAGAAAAAATAATGAGATTGGAAATGACAACCTTACCACCTCCAGCAACAAAATTATTTCCAGAAGATTCACTCGAAAAGAAGTGTTATAACATTGCTGAATCGTTGAAAGATTATATTCCAATTATGAATGAAAGATACAGACTTGGATTTAATTTATATCGTTATATGAAAGGTGAAGGTGATCCGCCTGAAGTTTTTATAAAAACAGCCAAAATAAAATTTGAAAATATTTCAAGAGAAGAATTAATAGAAAAAATTAATAACGCTATAAAATTAATCAGTGAGTAGAATAAATTTTTTCTCTAATTATCTTTATCAAAATCTTACAAATCTCATCATCAATGTTTAATTACAAAAATGGGTTATTAAAACAGTCTTAACATTCTTAAAGCTATTTTTAAGCATTGATACCAAATAACCCCAGAAACTTACTATTCCATTTTTCCCCGCCAGAGGCGGGCAAGCATCATTCCTCAAAAATCATTTCGCCAGCATCATCTTCTTAACTGCATAATTCTTCCCAGCTTTCAACGTGTAAAAGTACACTCCACTAGATAATTGATACTTATCCGCTGAAAATTCCACACTGTAATTTCCAGCTTCCTTATATTCATTTACTAACGTTGCTATTTCTTTTCCTAAAATGTCATAGACTTTTATTGTTACAAAATTTTTCTCCGGCAACTCATAACTGATTACTGTTGTTGGATTGAATGGATTCGGGTAATTGCTGATTTCTACTTCAGGTTTTGAAATTTTATTTGCAGTCTCTTTCTTCTCTTTTTCTATTTCATATCCTAATAACTTAAGCTGGTTCTCTGCTAATTCAACTAAATTCTTATCTGAACTATTTTTTACTATTTCATCAAAACTTTCTTTAGCTTTATTTTTTTCTTTCAGATTATGTGCATATATC